>JAGOCE010000046.1 GCA_017998915.1 Candidatus Ozemibacteraceae bacterium | reverse complement strand
GGGCAAGGCCGCGCGTTATCGGGCCGTTTCCATCGTTGGCGGCGGCATTCGTGAGGTCGGTGTGGAGGGCGATCAGGCCGTCTTTCAGCGAACGCGTCGCCTGCCATCCGCCCTGGAAGCTTTCGAACAGGCCGCCGCGCAGCGCTATAACGGTGCCGCCGGCGCGAACCAGTCGCGAGAGGTCATTCCCGGTGCTGAGTCGATAGCCCGGCCAGCCGCCGCGAAGCTTCCGCCTTCCGAGGGCGACCTCCAGCAGTCTCTGGTCGGCCCTCCGAAGAACCTCCTCCGTGACGCGGGTGAACACGTCCAGCTTCCCATAGGCCAGCATCGCGGAGAGGAGGGCGACAAGCTCGATTTCCGTCCGGGGCCTGCCGCAGACGAGAAAGCGGCGGGGAAACGATACCGGATCGAGAGCAGCCCTCTCCGCGGAGGGGTGTCCCGTCAGTATCGCTTCCAGCCGCCGCTTCAGAAGGGCAGCCCCGTGAGGGGCGCCCTTCATCAGTAGTGGAACGAGCTGCCGCCGACAAACTCGCGCAGAATCGATGTCGGGGGCACTTCCTTCGGATCGAGGGGCTTGAACAGGGTCAGGAGGCGCAGGATGCGCCGCGCTTCGCTGTATGAGGGATTGTCGGGCTGAATGTCGGCATACAGCGGTTCGGCGATGGTTTTCAGCACGCACAGCTCATACGGGATGGCCGAGTTGAACACCATGTCGGCTTTCTCCTGGAAGGGGAAGATGTTGCGCTCTTCGCCGCGGCGAACGGACGGCCAGCGCTGGATGGTGTCGGCGGCGGCATAGCTGCGATATTTCTGGTCGCGGACGGTGCGCCTGATCAGGCGGGTATCGGTCGTTGAGATGCGGTTGTAGTCGTCGATGACGAGCTGGGTGAGGGCCGAGATATAGATCTTGAACTTCGCCGACGCCGGAACCGTCGAGGTCAGCTCGTCGTTCAGACCGTGAATTCCCTCGATGATGAGAATCTGGTCTTCGTTGATGCGCAACGGTGTGGTTTCCTTGCGGCGCGACCCGGTTGCGAAGTCATACTTCGGGATCTGGATTTCGCGGCCCTGGAGGACGGCGGCCAGGTGCTCGTGGATCAGGTCGAGGTCGAGGGCGTGGATGTCTTCGAAGTCATAATCACCGCTCTCGTCGCGCGGGGTCTGGTCGCGGTTGAGGAAGTAGTTGTCGAGGGAAAGGGCGATCGGGCGCAGGCCATTGACGCGAAGCTGGATACAAAGTCGCTTGCTGAACGTCGTCTTGCCGGAGCTGGAGGGACCAGCGATCAGTACCATGCGGGCCGTCTTGCATCGGATGATCTCGTCGGCGATGATGCCGATCTTCTTCTCGTGGAGGGCTTCGGCGACTTTGATGAAGTCGGACACCTGGCCGGTCTGGATCATGTGGTTGAGGCGGCCGACGTTGTTCGCCTCGAGGATCTTGCCCCACTCCTTGCTTTCGCGGTACACCTGGAAAATCTTGGGCTGGTCGGCGATGCCGGCGGGCTTTGTCGGGTCCTTCGAGTCGGGGAACAGGAGAACGAACCCGTTGGCGTATTGCTTGAGCTCGAACACATTCAGGTAGCCGGTCGAGGGAACCATCGGGCCGAGATCGAGATCGATATATTTCCAGCACGATACGACGCCGATGTCGTCATTGTTGATGTTCTGGACGAGGCGCGCCTTCTCGGGATACCCTTCCTTCTTGAACATCGCCGAGGCTTCGGCGCGGCTCAGCGTGCGCTTCTCAAACACTTCATTCTTGCCGATGATGGTCGTCATGCGGTCCTTGATGAAGCCGAGGATCATCTCGGAAACGGGGACGTCGGTATAGAAATCGTAATAGAAGGCGTTCCCGATCGAATGGCCGATGACCAGACGAGCGTTTCGGTACATCTCGAGCACGGCGCGTGCGAGGACGAAGGAGATGCTTCGCCTGTAACATTCCTGGCCTGCGCCCGAGCGGTAGTCGAGAAACTCGACCTTGCAGTCCATCGTCGGAGCATAATCGAGGCCACGGATGTCGTTGTCGACTCTCGCGCAGAGGAGCGGAAGATGAGGCTCTGTCTTGATCGTCTTGGCGATTTCCAGAAGGTGCGTGCCCTTCTCGATGACGTGGGTCGAGCCGTCTTTGAGCGTGATCGTGATCTGATTTTCCTTCGGATCTTTATCGGTGTCCATGGTATCTCCCTGTTAGGTAATGGATGCTTGAATTCTCGGACGTGAGAAACACGGCCCGCGCATGGCGCAGGGCCGTTCTGAGACTGGGTCAGAGGCCTCGGCGCCGTCCGGCGGGCGGCAAAACGATACGCGGAACAGCCGGCAATCGTTCGAGGTAGCGGGAAATCATCTCTCAAAAATACGCCGTGCCCCGATGAGGGCCGGCCTGGTTCCTTTCCTTTGCGAAACGCGAGTTTCGTGGTTTCTCTCGTAGAACAGATGAAACTATCATCCTCTTGCGCTGCGAGTCAAGAGGCTGTGTCCCGAATTTCCCGGAGGCTTGCCAAAGCGGGGCGGGGCAGGTATCCTGTCGTTCCCGGCCGGACGGCCGGCAGATTCCACGGAGGCAGGATACGCCGTATGACGATGGCACCTCAGCGACAGCTTACAGACGAACAGGTTGTGGAACTTCGGAAAGAGAAGCTCGAATTGAACCGGCACGCACGCCGCATGACCGGCATGAAGGCCGTCTGCAAAGGCAAGAGCGACGGTCTGCTCGAGTGCGAGACCCGTGAAGGCCGCTGCCCCGAGTTCGACACCTGTCACAAAGGCTGATCCAGACCACCTGAAGCGCCGCCCCCGGGTTGTGCCCGAGGGGCGGCTGTCCGTCTATGCCGGTCCTGGGCGGCGTCAGTGCCTGCGGCCTGCGTAGGTCCAGACTTCGACGCCGATCGCCGGAATTTCGATCGTCACGCCGTTCTCGACGTCGGCATGCGACACGGCCATCTCGCGGCGGTCGAACGAGGTGCGTGAAAACACCTTGCCGTCCCCCACCAGGCGCATCCAGGAGCCGGCGTGGAGTTTCAGGGTGAACTTCGCCTTGTGATGCTGGTCGGCGTTGAAGAGAACGATCAGGACGTCCTTGGGCTTTTCCGGGTCGCGCCAGATCAGGCCGATGGAAAACGACGTGCTGCCGTATACTTTCTCGACGGCTCGGCAGGAGGCTGCGTCGGCTTCTCGGAGCAGCCTGCCCTCGGGTGAACGCCTGAACTCGATCAGGCCCCGATAGAAGTTGAACACTTCGCTGTTCCGTTCGCGCAGGCTGTAATCGACAGCATTCACCCCGTCGCCCGCGTTGTAGGAGTTGCCGTTTCCCTTCTTGCTGCGGAGCATCTCCTGCCCCTGGGCCAGCATGGGAATGCCTGGTGAAAGCAGGACGGCGGCTGCGCAGAATATATTTCGTTTTATATCATGCGCCGAGGGGTGCGAGCCGTCGCGATCCTTGCGATCGGTGAGGTGGTCCGTCAGGGTGAAGTCGTCGTGCGATTCGACATAGTTCACCGATTCCCAGGGGGAGGCTGTCCACAGGTCGATCGAGCCCCGCAGCACCTGGAACAGGGCGTCGCCGCTTCCCTTGCCGTGCGCCGCTTCCTTCACGCGGTTTCGGAAATCGTCGTTCCAGTTGGCCCACGCAGAGTTTTTCAGCCGGCCCTTGTTCGAGCCTCTGAAACTCCAGGGCTCGGCGATCAGGATGACGTCGGGTTTGATCGAGGTGAGGCGTTTTTCAATCTCGACGAGGGTGTCGTGATCGATGAGCTCGGCGAGGTCGAACCGAAACCCGTCGACGTGGAACTCGCGCACCCAGTGTTCGAGACTGTCGAGGATGATGCGGCGTGACATGGGATTTTCGCTCTTGAAATCGTTGCCGCAGCCGCTGAAGTTGAGCAGCGTCAGATTGCCGTCATGGCGGTAGAAATATTTGCGGTCGATTCCCATCAGGACCTGGGGGGCGCCCGTGTGGTTGTAGACCACGTCGAGCAGGACGGCGATGCCGTGCCGGTGGAGCATGTCGACGAGGGCCTTGAACTCGTGAACCTGTGAACCGTGTGGAGACCGCGCATAGCTCGTCTCGGGAGCGAAAAACAGGGACGGCATATAGCCCCAGTGATAGCTTCCGGGGGGATCGTCATCGAACTCGAACACCGGCAGAAATTCGACGGCATTCACCCCGAGTTTCTTCATGTGATCGATGCCGGAACCGCGACCAGGGGTCGAAGCCAGGCCGAGATACTTGCCCCGGAGACCCTTGTCGACATTCGCGTTCTCGTGGCTCGTCAGGTCGCGGATCGAGGCTTCCCAGATGACCAGGTCGGGCTTGGCCGGGGTTTTGAACTCCTGATCGGTCCAGCCGCCGAAGCCGTCACCGGTCGTGCCGGGCTCGATGAGAATCGATGGACCATTGTGATGGACGGATGCATGGCAATACGGATCGGGCCAGAGTTTTTTTGCGTCGAAGCCTTCGCCCTCGCCGTGAGGCCCTTCGACATGAAAACCGTAAAAACAGCCCCAGTGAGTGCCGGGGACGCTCATCTCCCAGACGCCGTCAGCGTCTCTGGTTCCTTTCTGCGAAGCAATCTGCCTGTGCATGGCCGGATCACTCGCGAGCTGGAGCCTGACGGTCTTCGCGCGCGGCGCGAACAGTCTGAAAACCGTGGAATTTCCTTCGACGACGGCGCCGAGAGGCTTTTGAGAAATGAAGGATTTCGTGAATATCCCGTCGGGAAGGACAGGTCTGGTCACGGTCTTTTCGCCGAGTCCCCTGACTTCGAGATGCATGTTGGAGGTGATGTCCAGGTCGCGGCAGTGCAGGTCGACGATCTCGCCTTCCCCATGACGGGCCGGGTGACGGTCGATGCTGAGTATCGTTCCATGCGGCTTGATATGGAATGACAGCTGCTCGAGGAATTTCGGGAGCTTCGTGAGGTAGTTGAATCTCACACGGACCATCGTCTGGCTCTCGAGAACGACGGAAAGGATGCCGCCGGTGGGGTCGACCAGACGGCCGTTTTCATCGAGGAAGAAGGACCGGTTCTGACCGGCCTCCCATTCGCCGTCGATCACGAACTTGAACTGATGGGACCCGGCCGAGATGCCTTTCAGCGGGAACGTCCAAACGTAGTCGCCCACGAGCGTCATCTTCCCGATCGACGGATCGAACGCGCCACGTGAAGAACCGCACCAGTCGTTGAAATCTCCCGCGACGGAAACGGAGGTTGCTTTCTCTGAATGAAACTCGAGGAGGGCGGTGCTTTCCATGTCGTGACTCTTCCGTTCGTTGTATGCGGTGCATGACTCCGGTCACCCGGAATGCCCATGCAGAACATACACGCAATCGTTGATCAGGTCAAGAGCCGAAGGCACAATCCCCGTGGAGGAAATACCGGAGTCAGGCTAGGATTTCCTGCACTCTTCCAATTTCACCGCTTTCGAGGCGAACTTTGATCCCGTGCGGATGAAAGGGTGATTTCGTCAGCAGATCTCGCACGATCCCCTCCGTTGTCTTGCCCGAACGCTGGTCGGCCTTCTGGACGATCAGGACCCGCGCTCCCGGCTTGACGTCATTCCTGATCGTTCCCGGCATCTCGAACCCCCTTTATATAAAGCAAAAGATATATAAAAATTGATTCTATTCGCTGTCCAGAACGCGCCCGGCCGGATCGTCGGACCGGCTGAGCGGGATCACCGACTCTTGTCGCCGGGCAGCCGCACGCCTTCCGCCGCACGCCACAGATACCAGCTCGCGACGCTTCGCCAGGGCTTCCAGCGCTCACCGGCAGTGGCGAACTCGCGTGGCGATGGAAGGTTCCCGGCATTGTACAGCACGGCAAATCCCTTGCGAAGCCCATAATCGCCGGTTGACAGGACGTCCGGTCTTCCGAGGCCGAAGATGAGGAGCATCTCCACCGTCCAGCGTCCGATGCCCCGTATACGTGTCAGTCGTGCGATGATCGACTCGTCGTCGAGTGTTCGAAGCTCGGCGACGGTCGGCAATTCGCCTGCCGTGGCCTTTTCCGCGAGGTCACGGATAGCCGCGATCTTCGGTCCCGAGAGGCCGGCGCTGCGCAGCTCCTCGTCTGATGCTCGGAGAATGTCAAGCGGCTCGATGACCTTCTTCGGCCTGAACAGCTCGACCACCCTGCCGAAGATCGTGGCGGCAGCCTTTCCGGTGAGCTGTTGGTAGACGATCGCCTCGAGGAGCGTTTCGAACAGGCTCGTCACACCATCGACGGTGAGCTTGCACGGGCCGGCCCGCTCGATCAGAGCTTTCATGACAGGATCGCCGGATTTCAGAAAACGGACGGCTTTCGCGATGTCGAGGCGGGCTTCCCGCGTGACCGGCGTTTTCCTGTTCATCTTTGCCCGTTTCCGGAATACGGGCGTGCCTTCGAGGTCGAGGATCCTTTGCTTCGTCGCGATGCCACCCGGGGCCGAAAACCCGTGCAGACTTCCGTCAGCCCCGATGACCCGGTGGCACGGGATGAGAAGCGGGATCGGATTGCTGCCGACGATCCGCCCGATGGCGCGGGCCGCGCCCGGCTTCCCTGACCTGGATGCCAGCTCTCCGTAGCTGATCGTGACTCCGGGCGGCACGGCGCACAATTCGTTATATACCTTGATATAATATTGAGACTGGCCTTCGAGGTCGAGTTTCGGAGGATGGAGCGTTGCCCCCTTCCGCGAAAGGAGTTGCGTGACGAATGCAACGGCCTGTCGCACATCTTTCGACGGGAGGCGCTCGATCGTGCCGGGAACCCGCTTCCGTAGCCCTTCCAGTGTTTTCTCGCCGGTCGTATCAGGCAACTGGAGTGCCCTGATCCCTTGGCTGCTCCAGGCGATGGCGCATGTGCCGAGGGGCGTATCGAACAGGGTGTGGAAATACGTCATGTCGGCTCGTCTTTCTTTGGCAGAACCGGTTTGTCCGGTTCCGGTGGGTAGGCGCACGTGCCGCGGCAGGGCTTTTTCCGGCCGGCGAGGCAGATGGCGCACCTGTCGTCCGAACAGAACTGGCAGGAAAAACAGTCGGGGCAGGGGTGCTTCTTCGCCGCATTCCGATCGCAGACGGGGCGGAAGATGTTGAGCTTTCGGTAGATGTCGTCCGGTGGCGGTGATGGGGGTTTCTGGTCGTTCATCGAACACCTTTCGTGGGGTACTCCCGGGGAAGGAAGGGGAGTGGTGACTTGTCGGGATATCGGGAAAAGTGTACCATGAAACGGGTGTGGGCGCATCGGCGCGAATGTCGCCCGGAGAGAAACCCGACCAGATAATGGATAAGACCTGATGAGGATTGTTCCGAAGTTGTCGCTCCTGTTCGTCCTGGCGGCCCTTCTGCCGTTGCTGACGATCGGGTATGCCGGTATGTATCTCATCGACCGGCTCGGTGAGCGGGCTGTCATGACGAGCAGGGACAACGCGATCGAGTCGGAGAAAACACGTCTTGCCCAGCTCGTCCAGGACAAGGCTCGAATCGTGAGGGATTTCCTCGCCGAGTATCATCGCGACGTAGTCATGCTTCGCAACCGGTATGAAATACTCTGCAGCGGTACTGCAGACGTCGATGAGTCGCTCGTTCAGCCTTCGTATCTGAAGCGCGATACGGCCGGACTTCCTGCATACGGCTACATCCATCCCGAGAACGGCGCATTCGGGAACTGGGACGGACTCGGGTTCGACGGCGCTCTCTGGATGAGACGGACGCTGGCGAAACGGGTGCGAGAAGACCCCGCGTTTTTTGCCGAGGCCACGGAGACCCTGAACTGCATGGCACGGCTGATGCCCTGGCAGCTTGCCGTGCTCGAAAAGCATCGCGACTCGTGCGATCTAGTGTGGGTCGTTTCGTCCTCGGGCATCGTCAGCACCTGTCCAGACGAATACGCCGCCGGTATTGCTTCGAATCCGGATCTCGCGGACCTGGACGAGACGGGTGAAGAATATATAACGCTATACACACCCGAAAAAAACCCAGCCCGGGAAGTCCGATGGATGCAGCCGTATCTCGATGAAGTGAAAAAAATCTGGATGATCAGCTGCGTCGCGCCGTTGTATCGTGGCGACAGATTCATCGGAACACTCGGCGCCGATGTCACGATCCAAGGACTTGTCCAATGGCTCAAGGAACTCCATATCGGCAGATCAGGGTATGCGTTCATGCTTTCCGCGTCCGGCGCTCCCCTGGCTCTTCCCGAGGTGGGTATCGGCGACCTGACCTGCCCGCCCCCGTTGGATGAAGCTTTCAGAAAGGCATGCAGGTCTTCCTCGGCGCTGAAGTGTCTCTATGACCAGATGGTTGCGCAACAAACGGGTGTCGAAACGATCGAGATTCCCGGCGGAAGGAAGATCGTTGCCTTCTGTCCGATCGGCCAGGCCGGCTGGAGCATCGGACTCGTTCTTCCGGTGGAGGAAGCGCTCTCGGCCCTTCAGCCCGTTCTGGCAGGCATCGACTCGGCGCGAAGGGATTACACCTTTTTCCTGACGCTGTTCATTATCGCGTCTGCCCTGATTGCGGCCATTCTGGGCGCATGGGGGGGCAGACGCTTCGCCGGCCCTGTCAACGAGCTGATCGGCTCGATATCCAGCATCCGCAAGGGGAACGCCTGGAGAGATGTCGAGAGCGGAAGCTTCGATGAGCTCCAGAACCTCGCTGACAGCGCAAACGTGATGGTCCGCCAGATCGCCGAGAACGAGCAGATGCTCGAAGTGCTGTTCAACGGAGTGAGCGACGCGATTGTGGTCCACGATACTCGCGGCGAGATCATTCGCGTGAACGACCGGGCGTGCGAGATGTTTGCATGTACCAGGGAAGAGGCGCTCGCGTTAACAATCGAACTCATCAGCAGCGGTGAGCCCCCCTATACGCTCGAAGACGGCCGCCGCTGGATCGAACGTGCCCTGGCAGGAGAAACGCCTGTGTTCGAATGGCGTAGCCGAGATATGATCGGGCGGGTGTTCTGGACGGAAGTGGCCCTGCGGCGCATCATGTTGTCCGGCGCGCCCTGTGTCATTTCCACGGTTCGCAACATCTCGGCGCGCAAGGAGGCCGAAGAGAAGCTCCATCGCGTCGAGGAACAGCTTCGTCAGGCTCAGAAGCTCGAATCCATCGGACGGCTTGCGGGGGGCGTCGCGCACGATTTCAACAATATGCTGACGCCGGTGCTGGGATATGCGCAGATCATGAAACAGATGATGCCGCCGGAAGACCGGCTCAGACCGATGGTCGACCATATCAGCACGGCGGGAAAACGGTGTCGGGCGCTCATCTCGCAACTGCTGGCGTTTGCCCGAAAGCAGGTGATGCACTTTCGGTATCTCGATTTCAACTCGGTTCTCCGGGATTTCATGCCGATGCTCCACCGGACGCTGCGAGAGGACATCCGCGTCGGATGCCGCTTCTCATCGGATATCGCCGGTATCAAGGGCGATTCCGGCCAGATAGAGCAGGTCATCCTGAACCTGGCCCTGAACGCTCAGGATGCGATGCCGAACGGCGGAGACCTCATCTTCGAGACGCGGTGCGAAACGCCCGACAAGGGATTTCTCGAGGTCCATCCGGAGATCTCCGACGGGCTACACGTCGTGTTCACGGTGAAGGATACCGGCATCGGCATGACGCCGGAAGATACGGGGCGGATGTTCGAGCCATTTTTCACGAACCGCGGCCACGGAGCGGGCAAGGGAACGGGCCTCGGTCTCGCCATCGTTCACGGGATCGTCCAGCAGCATTCCGGCTGCATCTCCGTTTCGAGCAGGGTTGGCGGGGGAACGATCATCGAGATCTTCTTCCCAGCCGTGCAGATGCCATCTGATGCCGTTGTGCAACCGGCTGAAGACAGGAGGAAAACCGTCGGTGGACACGAGACGATCCTGATCGTCGAAGACCAGGACATGGTGCGGGACCTGACGACCACCATGCTCGGGGGGCTCGGCTACCGGACCCTTGCGGCCTCCAGCGGAACAGAGGCGATTGCGATCGCCGGGCGGGAGGGCGGGAGGATCGACATGGTGCTGATGGATGTGATCCTGCCGGACATGACCGGAAAACAGGTGTATGAGCGCATGAGGGAAATACTGGAAACGGCGCCGAAGGTGTTGTATATGTCTGGATATACGGCTGACGTCATCGGCAACCACGGCGTGCTCGGACCGGGCACGATGTTCATCCAGAAACCGTTCGATGTCAATGAGCTTGCCGAAAAGATCCGTGAGACCCTCGCCACTTCGGTATGAACGAAGATTCGGCAACCGGCATGTCGGCCGCAAAGATATGAACACAAAACCATATATAAAGAGGAGTTGCGATGAAAAACGTCTTCTGTCTGGTGATCGTGATGTGCCTGTTTCTTCTGCCGACGGAGGGAATGGCTGACACCCTCGTTCCGAAGGGAACACTCGTACGACTCAAACTTGAAAAAACGCTGTCGACGCGCACGAACAAGACCGGCGAGATGGTCAAACTCAGTGTCGTCGAGGCGATCCAGATCGGAAAGCGGGTCGTGATCAAGAAAGGGGCCGCCGCCCAGGCCCAGCTCGAAAAGGTGCGCGGGCCCGGTCGGTTCGGGCGGAACGGAAGCATCAAGATCCGCTACCTGTTCGTCACGAGCGTCCGCGGCACGCAGATTCCGATCGTGCTCGGCGAGCGGTCGATCAAGGCGAACCAGTCGATGGGCCTCGCCGCCGGCGCGTCCGCGGCCGGGTATATCATCCTTGGCCCGATCGGCGTGGTCGGCGGGGCATTCGTCAAGGGGCACCATATCGACATCCCGGCCGGCACCGAACTGATGGTCGAAGTCGAAAACGACTACATGCTGTAAGGGGCTGCCGAGATCGGCAGGATCTCCCCGGGAGACAAGGATTCGGCTTTCTTGACCCCGATCAAGGTGGCTTTCACGGGGTCGAGAAGCCGTTCTTTGCTCAGGATCCCCCTTGAAATCCTCGACCAGGGTGTGCGCGCAGATCAAGAGGCGCTTCTACCTACGCGCTTCGCGACGGCACTTGCCGCAATGTGCCGTCCCTGGCCGGAATCTCTGCTTTCTTGCATTGTACCCGCCGCCCTCACATGGTATGTTGCTGTACATCTGGAAATCTTCGAGGACAGGGAGGAACGGATGCGCTGTGTCGTCCCGATCAAGCAGGTGCCCGAGACAAGCTCGGTGAAGATGGACGAAAAAACCGGAACGATGATCCGTGACGGGGTCGAGGCAATCATCAACCCGCTCGATCTGTATGCGCTGGAAGCGGCCTTCAGGCTCAGGGAGCGTCGCGGGGGCGAGGTCATCGCCCTCTCCATGGGGCCTCAAAAAGCCGTGACGGCGCTTCGCGAGGCGATCGCCATGGGAGCCGACAGGGCCGTTCTGCTCAGCGACAAAGCCTTCGCCGGTGCCGACACGTGGGCGACGAGCCGGGTGCTCGCGGCTGCCGTTCAGCGGCTCGGGCTTGACGCGCAGACCCTGATTCTTTGCGGCGAGCGGGCGGTCGACGGGGATACCGGCCAGACGGGGCCGGCGCTTGCCTCCTGGCTCGGCCTGCCCGTCGTGACGTATGTCTCCGCCATCGATGAAGGCGGGGATGCCGATGCCGGCACCGGCGGCTGCCGGCTCAGACGCCTGACCGAGGACGGCTATGAACTGCTCGAGATGGTGCTTCCCGGCGTCGTCACCGTCGTCAAGGAGATTGCCGCGCCCCGCCTGCCGACATTGCGGGGAAAACAGCGTGCGAGAGCGGCCGAGATCCCGTGCTGGGGGCGCGAGGAGCTCGGCCTGCCCCCGGAGTGTCTCGGCCTTGCCGGCTCGCCGACCCGGGTGGTTTCGCTCGCCAGGCCGCGCGTGTCACGCACGTGTGAAAAAATCGCTGCTCCCGATGCGGCCGCGATGCGCACCGCAGCGGCCAGACTGGCCGCGTTCCTGCACGACAGGCACCTCGTCTGAGCCCGGGATCATGCAGCAGGAGACATGAGATGAACGCACAAAACAACCGTGAAGTCTGGGTTCTCGGTGAACAACGCGACGGGCGGATCCTGCCTGTCACGCACGAGCTTCTCACGCGGGGGCGGGCCCTCGCCGACGCCCGCGATGCCCGGTTGTCCGTCGTCCTGTGCGGAGATGCCGTCGACGAGCGGGACATGGCCGAGCTGGGCGAGCGGGGCGCGGACAACGTCGTGGCGATCGAGGCGCCCGAGTTGGCTACTTTCGACTGTGAGCGGTACACCGCCTGCCTGATGGACCTGGTCAGGGAACGCGACCCGGAAATCTTCATCGCAGCCGCGACGACGACGGGCCGCACCCTCATGCCGTATCTGGCGATCAAGGCCAACACCGGGCTCACGGCCGACTGCACCGGTCTCGAGATCGACCCGCAGACGGGCCTGCTGCTCCAGACCCGGCCCGCGATTGGCGGGAATGTCATGGCCACGATCAGAACGCCGTCGCATCGGCCGCAGATGGCCACGGTCCGGCCGCGCAGCACGGCGCCGGCGCCACGGGTTCCCGGCAGAGTGGGAACCGTCGAGCGCCGGAAGCCAACGCTCGAGGCGCTGGCCTCGCGGGTGCGCAGGACCGGTTTCATTCCCCGCGAGGAGTCGCACGATATCGCGGAGGCCGATCGGATCGTCTGCGTCGGTCGCGGCGTGCGGAAAGCAGAGGGCATCATTCCCGCCAGACGTCTCGCGGAACGGTTGGGTGCGGCGATCGGAGGCACGCGCGACGCCGTCGACCGTGGCTGGCTTTCGTATCCCCACCAGATCGGCCTTTCCGGGAAAACGGTCGGCCCGGTGCTCTACGTCGGACTAGGTGTATCCGGCGCTATACAACACATCTCCGGCATGCAGACGGCCGGAACGATCGTCGCCGTGAACACCGACCCGGATGCCTGGATCTTCCGGTTCGCCGATTTCGGCATCGTGGGCGACCTGTTCGAGGCGGTGCCCGCGATCATCGAAGCATTGCCTGCGGCGCCGACGGAGGGAGAAAAATGAATACGAATGCATATACATCATTGAATTCGACCCACGTCGATGAACTGAAACGAGTGCTCGGGGCGGAAAACGTCATCTGGGGTGATACTGAGCGGCTCGAAGCGTATGCGCACGACGAGGCGGCCGAGTGCGGCGATGCGAAGCCACATCTGCCTGAGGCCGTCGTGAAGCCGGCATCGTCGGCGGAAGTGGCGGCCGTGATGAAACTTGCGAGCCGGGAGCGGATTCCCGTCACGCCCAGGGGCGCCGGCAGCGGCCTTTCCGGCGGTGCCGTCCCGTTGTTCGGCGGGATCGTGATGACGTTCGAACGCATGAATCGCATCGTCGAGTTCGATCCCGCGAACCTCACGATCACGGTCCAGCCCGGGGTCGTTACCAACGAGATCAACGCCCGGGTGCGCGATGCCGGCCTTTTCTACGCCGGGTACCCGATGAGTCTTGAGACCTGCTGCATCGGCGGCAACGTCGCCGAGAACGCCGGAGGCGGCAAGGCCGTGAAATACGGGGTGACAGGGCGGTATGTGCTGGGCCTGGAGATCGTGACGCCGGCCGGCGAGATCGTGAAGCTCGGCGGCAAGCTCGTCAAGGACGTGACCGGCTACAATCTGATCCCGCTGATGGTCGGCTCGGAGGGCACGCTGGCCGTATTCACCGAGATCACCCTGAAACTGATGCCCCTGCCGAAGGCGAGCACCGACCTGCTGGTCCTGTTCAAAACTCCCGCGGAAGCGATCGCCGTCGTTCCGAAAATCGTCGCCGAAGGTGGAATAATACCTACAGCAATAGAAATTATGGATCGTACCAGCATCGAGGCGTCGTGCCGGTATCTGAACGAATCCCTGCCGTGGGAGGCGTGCGGTGCGATGCTGCTGATCACGGTCGACGGCGCCGATACCGCCCAGGTCGAGCGGGAATACGAGATCGTCGGCGAGCGCTGCCTTGCGGCAGGGGCGATCGAGGTGTTCGTGGCAGACAACGCGACAACCTCCGAGCGCGTCTGGAAGGTGCGTCGCAACATCGCCGAGGCGTTCAAGGTGCGCAGTCCGCGCCAGAGTCTCGAAGATATCGTCGTTCCGATTGCCGCGATCCCGGCGATGGTCGAAGGCGTCGAGAAACTGGCCCGCGAATGGGACATCGAGATTCCCTGCTATGGCCACGCCGGTGACGGCAACCTCCACGCGACGCCCGTGATGAACCCATCCTGGACCGACGCCGAGTGGGCCGACAAGCTGCCGCATATCCTGAAACGGCTCTACACGATCACCGCGGGCCTCGGTGGAACGCTGTCGGGCGAGCACGGCATCGGCCACAAGCGCAAGGCATACATGCCGATGGTCTGCTCGCCGGCATACCTGGAGATGATGCGGGGCATCAAGCGCGCGCTCGATCCGGCCGGCATCCTCAACCCGGGAAAGATCTTCGACCTCGACTCTTGATGCCTGCGTGACAAAAGCAGGGTCCGCATTCCCGTTCGTGCTGAGCCTGTCGAAACACGAGAGGTCCTGGCCCCCTTCGGCAGGTTCGAGGCAGATTTCGACAAGGTCTGGGCAAACGGGTGGATTTCATTCCGCTGGACTCAAGAGCCGGGGCGATGCCCCCCAGACGACCCACTGGGTGCCCGTTGGAATGTCGAAAAGCAGCTTCTCGAGCCATTCGAGGCCGGAAAAACAGGCGGGAACGGCGTTCAGCCAAGCCGTTCCTGCCGGCTCGATGCCGGCGCGCCGCATGACGTTCTTCGCCATGCGCGGCGTGACGAGACGGGCGTCCCGGTCGTAGGGGAGCATGCGGACAAGCCACTGGACCGCCGGATGCATGGGATTGTGGTCGAAGACGACGAGCGGACCTTCCGGTGTGAGCACGCGCGAGACTTCCCGCATGAAGGCCCGGAGCAGGCGGTCATCGAGGTGATGAAGGAGACAGGAACAGACCACGCCCGGGACACTGGCGTCGGGGAAAGGGAGACGCGCCGCGTCAGCCGCGACGAGGCCTTCGGATGCGCCTCGATAGCTTCGGAGAAGGTCGAGGCTCGAGTCCAGCAGGAGCGTCCGGCAGCCCTGGGAGATCAGTTCGGCGGCGAACTCGCCGTTTCCTGCGCCGGCTTCGAGCCACCACGGGACATTCGGAGCCAGTTTCCGGAGAAAGACGGCCTTGCGTCGCAGATACACCCGGCGGCTGTCGCCGAAGACGCGACGGTTGTCGTCCGCAAAACCCGCGGCCGACCAGAGGGATGCCTGGGGGTCACCGCTCGGCCGGCTCACCGATTTCCGTTTTGACGAGGTAGGATGGGCGGCGCTTCACTTCCTTGTAGATGCGGCCCAGATACTCGCCGATGATGCCGAGGGCGATCAGCTGCACGCTGCCGATGGCGGTGATCAGCACGACGAGCGATGACCAGCCCCAGGGCAGGTGTTCGCGAAGCAGCTTGAGGCGGGTGATGAAGAGGGCGAAGCCGGCCGTGACGGCGGCCAACAGAGTGCCCGCGATGCCGCAGACCTGGAGCGGCACGACCGAGAACGAGGTGATGCCGTCGAGCGCGAGCTGAAAGAGACGGCCCCAGGAGTAGGACGAGGCCCCCTTGTAGCGGCCGGGCCGCTCGTAGGGGACGGCGACCTGGTCGAAGCCGGCCCAGCTGATCATGCCCCGCAGAAACCGCGTCCGCTCGGGCATGTCGCGGACCGCGTCGACCAGCTTGCGGCTGATGACCCTGAAATCGCCCGTGTCGAGGGGGATCGGAACCTGCGACAGGAACGAGAGCAGGCGGTAGAACACCGTGCAACCCCAGCGCTTGAGTGCCGTCTCGCCTTCGCGGGACGCTCTGACTGCGTAAGCCCCGTCGTGGCCTTCCCGAAGCTTCGCGAACAGCTCCGGCAGAAGCTCCGGCGGATCCTGCAGGTCGCCGTCCATCATGGCGACGGCCTCGCCCTGTGCGTGGTCGATGCCGGCATCGAGAGCAGCCTGGTGGCCGAAGTTGCGGCTCAAGACGAGAATGCGCATGGATGGCAGAAGCGTTGCCCGCGCTGCCTCGAGCTTTCTGACGGAATCGTCGGTGCTGCCGTCATCGACGAAGATGACCTCATGGCGGAGATTCATTTCCCTGAGCGTTTTCGCGAGGCGTTCGGCCAAGGCGGGAATGTTGGCGGCCTCGTTATGGATGGGGATGACCACGCTCAGATCGCATCGTTTCATGCGCATACTGTATCACACCCTGTATGCGCGCGCCATCGATGCGCGCTCGTCCCACGCTCAGTAGCGCAACCAGTCGGGAAAGCCGAACAACTGTATCTCGAGGCAGCTTTCAGGTTCATCGGGCCGTTGATCAGGTAGACGAGAACGATAACGGCAACGGCGATCTTCCACCGGCGCTCCGTGTCCGTTGCGAGCGCGGGGAGCGTCTGTCCGGCGCCGATCGCAAGCAGGGTGGCGATCGGGAGGCGGTACCGGCCGAGCACGACGAACGCAACGATTGTAACCGTGAAGACCGCTGCGGCCGCAGCCAGAAGACGGCCGAAGCGCCGAAGCTCGCCGCGCCGATCGAGGGCCAGAAGAATGATTCCCACGAGCCCTAGAGGCGCGAGCAGGCCGAAGCGCATCAGGAAGGGGGCCGCCAACGCTCTCGATTTGCTTTCCATCGCCTGCAGGCTGATGTTGTTCGGCAGTTCCCAGGCGCCCCAGAGCAGGAGCAGTTTGCGCCCCATCAGCCGCAT
>JAGOCE010000427.1 GCA_017998915.1 Candidatus Ozemibacteraceae bacterium | reverse complement strand
GAAGGCGTGCGCGGCCCAGGGCGTCACGATGTCGCTCACCAACTCGCTCGTGGCCTACCCCATCATGACCTACGCCTCGGAAGAGTTGAAGCGCAAATACCTGCCCGCCCTCGCTTCCGGCGAGAAGCTGGGCTGCTTCGGCCTCACCGAGCCGAACGCCGGTTCCGACTCGGGCAACCAGGAGACGACCGCCGTTCTCGACGGCGACGAGTACGTCATCAACGGCTCGAAGATCTTCATCAGCAACGGCGGCGTGTCGGACTTCGCGCTCATCATCGCGAGCACGAACCGCGCGTCCAAGATCCGCGGCCTGTCGGCGTTCATCGTCGACAAGGACACGCCGGGCTTCACGGTCGGCGTGAAGGAGAACAAGCTGGGCATCCGCGCTTCCAACACGGCGGAGCTGGTGTTCCAGAACTGCCGCGTGCCGAAGGAGAACATGGTGAGCACGCCCGGGCGGGGCTTCCGTATCGCGATGGACACCCTCGACGGCGGCCGTGTCGGCGTCGGCGCGCAGGGAACGGGCGTCGCGCGCGCGGCATACGAGGCGGCGCTCAAGTATTCCCGCGAGCGCAAGCAGTTCAACAGCCGGCTCGTCGATTTCCAGGGCATCAACCACAAGCTGGCCGAGATGAAGATGGACATCGAGACGGCGCGGCTGCTCACATGGCACGCGGCCTGGTTGAAGGACAACAAGAAACGGTACGCGAAGGAAGCCGCGATGGCGAAGCTGTACGGCTCCGAGATGGCGACGCGGGTCGCGCACCAAGCGCTGCAGATTCTGGGTGGCTACGGGTTCATCAAGGATTACCCGGTCGAGCGGTATTACCGCGATGCGCGCATTCTTGAACTCTACGAGGGCACCAGCGAGGTGCAGCGCATGGTCATCGCCTCATACGCTCTCGGCGTCTGACCAGGAACGGCAAAACAGCGGAGGAAGGGAATGAACGAGTCATTTTTCGGCCGTCTGGCCGGCGATCTCGACCCGAAGCGGGTCTGCCGGGTTGCGGTTCCGTTCGCGCATGACGAGGCCGTTGCCTACGCGATCTGCGAGGCTGTCCACATGGGCGTCTGCGCGCCGATTCTCATCGGCGACCGGAAGGGAATCGAGGAGATGTACGGCGCCGTGGCCTCGCACGCGTCGGTGAAGATCGTGCCAGAAGCGGATGCGCAGAAAGCCTGTCAGGCCGCGGTGGACATGGTCAGGAACGGCGAGGCGGACATTCTGATGAAGGGCCTCGTGCCGACCGCCACGATTCTGAAGACCGTCCTCAACTCACAGCGCGGCATAAAGAAAAACCCGGTGCTGTCGCACCTGACCTTCTTCGAAATTCCGAAAACGCCGGGCCTCCGTATCCTGACCGACGTCGCGCTCAACATCGCCCCCGATGCCGAGATGCTCGCGAAGGAAATCGACAACGCCGCCGAGGCTTTCCGGCTCTTCGGCTCGGACCGGGTGCCCCGCGTCGCCCTGCTCGCGGCCAACGAGAAGGTGTCGGAGAAGGTGACATCGACCGTCGTCGCCGACCAGGTAGCCAAGGCCCTCGGGCACCGCGACGACATGGTCGTCGAGGGGCCGATATCGCTCGATCTCGCCTGCAGCGTCGAGTCGTGCCATATCAAGAAGTATAAGGGCCGCATCCAGGGAGATGCCGACATCTTCGTCGTTCCGCGCATCGAGACGGGAAACGTGCTGTACAAGTCGCTTCAGTATTTCGCGCGGGCGGCGATGGGCGGCCTCATCTACGGAGCGAAGTGCCCGATCGTCCTGACCTCCCGTGCCGACGACAACGCGACGAAGCTGAACTCGCTCCTGCTCGCGATGCGGCTCTGGCAGGGCAGTTTCACATCGGCGCCCGCCGCGGCCGAAGCCTGACCACCCGCGGGAGAGCCCCGCGCCCTGCACGCCGGCTCCGGAACGTCGCCGGCAGAACATCGGGAGAAGCCCATGGCGCCACTATCGAAAGACATCAACATCAACCAGACGGTGACCTTTGCCGTCGGCCAGATTCCCGATCTCCTGAAAAAGATCGAGCGGTTTTACGGCGTCCCCCTGTCGCTTCGTTCGAACACGGGCGAGGTGGTCGTCAAGACGGACTATTTCAACGGCCCGTGCAGTATCATCCGGGGCTCTGAGCGAGGCCGCCAGCGGTGCAAGCGTTCCTACAAGAACGTCGAGGACAGGCTGTTCAGGCGCAAGGTGCCCTTTGTCAACGTCTGCTACGCCGGCTTCCTGGTCTTCGCCATTCCGCTCGAGTTTCGCGGCGAGATGGTCGGAACGCTGCTGGGAAGCCAACTTCTGCCCATGGACATGCGAACGCGCGATGAACTCGCGATGAACTTCGAGCACACGCTTCTGGCCCTCGGAATCAAGGACCAGGAAGGATTCTACCGAAGTTTCGAACGCGTCCGGACCATCCGCCCCGACTTCGAGCGGGTGTCCCTGCTGAGTTTTCTGGACACGGTCGGCAAACACTTCATCTCGATTGCGTGCGCCGGAAAAACCTGGGAGGAAGCGCGCAGAGAGCTTCGCCAGGAAATGTCCGGTCCATTCCGGGATTATGATCTGGACAATATATAATGTATACGCTTCTCGACAACTGTCGTCTCCTGATGCCGGATGAGACCATCACCCCCGGGCGGCTCGTCCTGTATCAAGACACGATCGCGGCGGTGCTGCCGGCCGACGGGACGTTCGAGAAGCCGATCGAGACGACGGTCGACCTCGGAAACCGTCTCGTGTTCCCGGCATTGATCAATGCGCACGACCATCTCTACGATACGTTCTGGCCCGCATTCGGCGACCGGCCATACGCGAACTGGCTCGAGTGGGAGCGCGCGTTCCAGGCGTCGGATATCTATCGCGACCGCCAGTCGCTTTCGATCACCGATCTGTACGGGCTTGGCATGTTCAAGAACGTGCTTTCGGGCGTCGGTCTGATCGTCGATCATTTCCCTCACGAGGTGAACGCGACCTATACGGGACGTGGTCTGGTCAGTCTTCTCGAGCATTATTACCTCGCTCATTCGGCGTCACCGGATGCGCCCGCGTGGGGCCAGGGGCCATCTGAGGAGATTCGCCTTTCCCGAGGGATCCTGCCGTTCATCACCCACTGCTGCGAGGGGAACGGCGCGGACGTCCATGAGGAACTCGAATCGCTGAAACGCCTCGGGGCGCTCGGCCCGAACACGATCCTCGTGAACGGCATCGGTTTTTCAGATGCCGCTCTTGAGCTGATCGCGTCTTTCAAATCCTCTCTCGTGTTCTGCCCAGGCTCGATCCAGAACAGGTTCGGCGTCATCCCGCCCCTGATGAAGGCCCTCGATCTCGGCATCGATATCGCCATCGGCACGGACGGCGCCGTGAGCGGTTCGGTCAACCTGCTCGAAGATCTCCGCCTTTTGCGGAAGTGGTCTGACGAGCAGTTCGGCAGCCGTCTCAAGCCGAAGGATCTCGTCCGGATGGTGACGCAGGTCCCGGCGAAACTCTTCCGGGTCGACAAGAAATACGGCAGCATCGCGGCCGGCAAGACCGCGAACCTGCTCGTGTTCGACGACGCGAAAG
>JAGOCE010000426.1 GCA_017998915.1 Candidatus Ozemibacteraceae bacterium | reverse complement strand
AGCTGGGACCAGCCGGACCCCCGCTGGGTTCTCGGCCTAGCATGGCTGGCGACTAAGATCCATCCGGCGCTGTTTCCCGACAACGACATGAAGGCCGAGGCGAGAACGTTTTTCAAGAACTTCTACGGCATCGAAGGGGAGGCCGTGGAAAAAACCATTCTGCCGGCCCTTCATGGTGACCTGTGACGAACAAAACCGACCCGCACGAGGCGGGAAGTGGGCCGGCGGCGCCCGGATGGCGCAGTCCAGTCGGCCCCGACCCGCACGAGGCGGGAAGTGGGCCGGCGGCGCCCGGACGGCGTAGTCCAGCCGGCCCCGGTGAGACTGGACCGATGGCGAACTCGTCGTCGATCCGCACGATCCTCCTGCTCGGCGGCGGTCTCCTGCTCCTGCTCGCAGCGTCCCTGTTTCTCGGAAGATATCCTGCTCCATATATTATGTCGCCCGACCTTCTACGGACCGACGAAATGGCCTGGCGTCTCGTCTGGGGACTGCGGCTTCCTCGTCTGATCGCGGCCGCGCTTGTCGGGATGACGCTGGCGGCAGCGGGAACGGTGTTCCAGACGATTTTCGCCAACCCGCTCGTCGAGCCGGGGTTCCTTGGAGTGTCGCCCGGCGCCGCGTTCGGCGCTGCTTTCTGCATCGTCTTCCTCGGAAATCAGGCATTTCTGGTGCAGGGGTTCGCGGCGTTTTTCGCCGTGGCGGGCCTGCTGTTCTCCTACGCGCTCGCCGTCCGCATGCGATTCGGGGGCTGGCTCCTTCGCCTCGTTCTCGCCGGAATCGCCGTCTCAGCCCTGTTTTCGTCCGCGCTCGGCATCCTGAAATACCTGGCGGATCCCCTCAGCCAGTTGCCCGAAATCACCTTCTGGCTGCTGGGCGGGCTGTGGAGCGTCACCTGGGACCGCCTGCTCCCCGTGCTTCCCGTGGTTCTTCTCGCGCTGGGCGTCCTGCTGCTCATGCGATGGCGGCTGAACGCCCTCGGGCTGGATGATACGACGGCCTTCTCGCTCGGCCTGGCCCCGGCTCGCGAACGCGCTGTGCTGCTGTTCGCGGCTGTCGCCGCCACGGCGGCGGTGGTTTCCATCGCGGGCATGATCGGCTGGGTCGGGCTCATCGTGCCGCATCTGGCGCGGCGATGCTTCGGGGCCGACTGCCGGCGCTCCATGCCGGCTGCGATGCTGATGGGTGGCATGCTGACCGTTCTCTGCGACGATATCGCGCGATGTGCCATGGCCGGCGAGATTCCGCTTGGCATCCTGACATCGCTGGTCGGCGCCGGCGGCTTCATGATCCTCATGACGAGCGGCGCCCTGCACCGCACGAAATGACGATGGATATCAAGAACGATGGATGACGGACTGCTGAGATTCGAGCACGTGTCATTCGCCTATCCGGGCGGTGAACGTGAGGTTTCGCGCGGAATCGACCTCATGGTGGTTCCGGGAACCGTCACGGCTATTCTCGGGCCCAACGGAGCCGGCAAGACGACCCTGCTGAATCTCGCGTTGGGCTGGCTGCAACCGCATGCCGGATCGGTATGCTTCGAAGGCCGTTCCGTCGCGGAATGGGGCCGTCGTGAGCTTGGCTGCCGCATGGCCCTCGTGCCGCAGCGCGAGAGCGCCGCCTTCGAGCACACGGTTCTCGAGACCGTCCTGCTCGGCCGTTCCCCGCATCTGGGGCTCCTGGAGATGCCCGGTGACAGGGATGTCGAAATCGCTCTGGAGGCCATCGCGCGATGCGGCATCGTCTCGTTCACTTCGCGGCCCGTTAACTGCCTCAGCGGCGGCGAACTGCAGATGGTCCTGCTTGCCCGCGCCCTGGCCCAGGAACCCTCGCTGCTCCTGCTGGACGAGCCGTTCTCCCATCTCGATCTTGCCAACAAGAGCCGCCTGCTGCGTGTCATCCGGTCGCTCGTGCAGAAAGGTGTCACCATCATTCTGACGACGCACGAGCCCGAGATCGCTGCTGCCATCGCAACGCATCTCGTCCTGATGCGCGAGGGTCAGGTGCGGCGCGTCGGGCCGCTGGACGAGGTGATGACGACCCCCTTGCTGAGCGATACCTACGGCATTCCGGTCGAGGTGCGCGAGGTGGGTGACAGAAAGATTGTCTTGTGGTGCTGATCGAATATGAGAATGATGAAATATGTATGAAGATAATATAATTAATGTATATCAATAGCAATATGACTGCAGGGCGGAAGAACGCGAGAGAACGTTTGCATCACGCGAAGGAGGGCGAGACATGAGGCTCATCACGGTGGCGGGTCCGCCCTCGTCGGGGAAGACCTCGGTCGTCCTGAAACTGATCGAGGCGATGGATATGCCCATGTCCGAGATCGGCGTCGTGAAGTTCGATTGCCTGACGTCGTTCGATCATCTTCGTTACGAATCGATGGGCATTCGCGTCGAGACGGGCTTCTCGGGGAGGGTCTGCCCCGATCACTATTTCGTCGGTAATATCGAAGCCGCCGTCGAGTGGGGGCTGAAATCAGGGTTCAGGCTGATGGTGACGGAGAGCGCCGGGCTGTGCAATCGCTGTTCGCCCTACCTGAAAGGCATTCTCGCGGTGTGCGTCATCGACAACCTCTCCGGCGTGAACACCCCCCGGAAAATCGGTCCCATGCTGAAGCTGGCCGATGTGGTGGTCGTCACCAAGGGCGATATCGTTTCCCAGGCTGAGCGCGAGGTGTTCTCCTACAATGTCAGGCAGGTGAACACCTCCGCGGCCATCATCTTCGTGAACGGCATCACCGGCCAGGGGGCGACCATGCTCGAAAAGCACGTCCGGAGCGCGAAAGAGATCGAGGGGTTGCGTGACGTCAGACTGCGGTTCACGACGCCGGCGGCCGTCTGCTCCTACTGTACCGGCGAAATGCGGATCGGCGAGGAATACCAGATGGGAACCCTGAAAAAAATGGAGTTCAGACAGCCGTGACGCCCGAAAAAAGCATGGAAATGGCGGTCACCATGCCGCTGCGCGCCATCCTGGAAGAGTATCCGGTCTGCAGAGATTTTTTCCTGAATCTGCGCATCGCCGACCTCGACGGGGAGCTGACCCTCCTTCATGCCCTGGAAGCGGCGAATCCTGACGTGTTCGATGAATTCGGCCTCGACAAGGGAACGATTCTTCGCGACTTCTGCCGGTTTCTCGAAACGTTCGCGGGCGGAACGGAAGGCGCGGGAGAGGTTCGATCCCTCACGATCCTCGGTGGCCATGGGAAAACCGGTGAATCCGAAATTCCGGAGTTGACCGTTACGGTCGGTGACATCATCAGCATCGTCGGGCCGACGGGCTCCGGGAAAAGTAGACTGCTGGCCGATATCGAATGCCTAGCGGACGGGGACACGCCGACGGGGAGAAAGATCCTGATCGACGGCAGAACGTTGACGGACGATGAGCGTTTCGACAGGGCCGGGCGGATGGTCGCGCAACTGTCGCAGAACATGAACTTCGTCATGGACCTGACGGTCCGCGAATTTCTCGAGATGCACGCCGTGAGCAGGCAGTCGAAGGATGTCGAAAAAACGGTCTCGCAATGCTTCGAGTGCGCCACGAACCTCGCCGGGGAGCGGTTCACCCG
>JAGOCE010000425.1 GCA_017998915.1 Candidatus Ozemibacteraceae bacterium | reverse complement strand
GTATATATCCTTTGGTATTCCATTTTCGATCGCGCTCGACAGGAGCCTTCACGGTTGTCCAAGGCTCGTTTATGCCGCCGTCTTCATCGGAGAGACGACGGGGCGCCTCGACCTCTCGGTTGCCCTCCTGCTTCGCATGTACCGGCTCCAGCAGGTCTGGCGCTCATCGTTCGACAGCTGGGCCGTCACATCCCCGCGGCTTTTCACGGCCTTCTGGGGTTTGTTGTTCCTGCTCGTCTGGCACGGATCGCAGGCACAATCCTATGTGTGGTATGAACCGCCCGAAACGACGGTCATCCAGAAATTTCTGGAAAGCATCGCCGGCTGGTTCTGCGAGCCGCTTTTCTATCCTCTCGTCGGTCTTCTCATCGCTTGGTATCGTGTCTGGCGGAACCGAGGCGGTGTTGGCTTCATCGGGCTTTTCCGGAAAGTCTTCCGCCGGCTTCCGTGGATCGGCAGCATGCTGCAAAACCGTCTCACGGCAAGATGTCTGCGTCTCCTCGCCTTCATCCTCGAAACCGGAAAACCACCGCTCGAGGCCGTGGCAGTCATCGCAGCGTTTGCCGACAGGTCGGACGTGCAACACGTGTTTCGCTCCTCCCGCGAGATCCTGCGGAACGGCGGCTCGCTCTCGCAGGCGTTCGCGGTCAGTGAAATGCTGCCGGAGCGTGCGATCGGAACCATTGCGGTCGCGGAGGATCTCGGAACACTCCCGGAAACGGTCGCCTGGCTTGCCGAGACCTACGAGGCGCAGGTCGGGTTCGAGAGTTCGACCGCCGGCACCCTTTTCACCGTCGGCATCGTGGTGGTGCAGATCGGTCTTCTCATCGCGGCCATCAATACTGGATTCAGCCCTTTTGTCCTGCTGTCAGGCATCTGAGCCGGTTGCTCTACTTCGTTTTGAGAATGTATCTGCCGTCCCAGCCGGCAGGAGGGGGCTCCTCTCGGAAATGGGCGCATCGCTCGAGATACACCGAAGCCGGACCGTCGTCGGGCCTGAGAGTGATGACACGCCGGAACGCCGTTTCGGCGCCGTCCCAGTCTTGCGCGAGATACAGCCGCATTCCCTCCTCATACACGGGCAGAAGTTCGTTCCACAGTGCATCGTCTTCGCCGCAGATGCCGATCAGTTCGTAGGTCTTGACCGGCTGTGCCTTGCCCTTGACGGCCAGGAAGTCGAGGAGCCGCATCCGGATGCCGCAGCCGGAGAGTTTGATATACGTGGTTTCCGAGACCATCATCAGGGTGTGATACGCCTTGTTCGCCCCTTCCAGGCGTGACGCGAGGTTGACACCGTCACCGAGGCAGGTGAAGTTCATTTGAATATCACTCCCTATAAAACCAACCATGCACTCTGACGTGTTGATACCCGCGCGCATCTCGACCCGGGGGAGGCCTCGCTCGATCCACTGGGCGCGGAGGATGGCGAGCCGCCGCTGCATCGCGATGGCGCAGCGGGCGGCCCGGAGCGCATGGTCCGGCTGCTCGGCGGGGTGGTTCCAGAACCCCATGATCGCGTCGCCGATATACTTGTCGAGCGTCCCGCCGTGCTCGAACAGCACGCGCGTCATCTCGCCCAGGTATTCGTTCATCAGCCGCGTCAGCTCTTCCGGTGTCATCACCTCAGAGATCGAGGTGAAACCAGCCAGGTCGGTAAACATGATCGTCAGTTCCTTCTTCACGCCGCCGGGCCTGACGGCGTCGGGATGCCGCAGAATCTCTTCCACCATCGGCGCGGCGATGAAGCGGCCGAACGTGGCCCGCGTCTCGCGTTCGCGGTTCCGCGCGGCTAGGTAGGCCTGGGCCCCGCGAGCCACTCCGAAAACGGCCGAAAGAGAGACGGGAAAGGCGATCGGCAGGAGGAGGTTCGCCTGGAACAGGCGTATCGATGCGGCGATCCAGCAGAAGATGAGGACCGAGAGAACGCTGACCGCCGTTCCCCCGCGGCCTCGTGCGAACAGCATGTCGATGCCGGCAAGGATGGGGGCGAGCAGCAGCAGCGTCAGCAGAGGCCATGCACGCGGGTGGGCGTCGTGATGGAAGGGGGTGGGGCGCAGAAACTCCCCGCGGGAAAGGGCCGAACAGAGGTTCGCGTGCAGATGGACGCCCGGAAGTTGCCTGAATTCGGTGTCGAGGTAGTTGATCGGTGTTGTGACGAAGTCCTGGTCTTCACGGAGAGATGTTCCCAAAAACAGGGTCCGGCCGGAAACCGTCGTCGCCAGCCTGTCTGCCCGGCCCGGCCGCCCGGCCTCGTCGCGGGCGAGCAGCAGATACTCGCCCGCAGGCAGCCTGAGCGCATTCCTCCCGACGGAGGAAGAGTGCCAGACGCCGTCGCTCCCGACGAGCCAGAACTCGCCCCGGATCCGCCCTGCCGCACCGGAAACATCGATGACGCCGGCTTGGCGCAGCGTCTTCGTGAACGGGGGCATGCTGGCGATCACGGCCGCTGAATCGAGGAGCAGGTCGACGTCGACGCTCTTCGGCTGTTCTTCCTGGTCGGATTCGCTCACCAGCATCAGTCGTGCCCCGAGAGCCGGCGGCAGATGCGATGCCGTGAACGAAGCAGCCTCGGCCGGCAGGTCGAAGAAGGCCGTGAACCGGGCGTTCCAGAACGGATTCGCCTCGAACACGGCAATCTTTTGGCCGGCGCAGGGACCGTCAGTCGCCAGCACGACGGGCTCGGTGGCGCCTGCCCAGGTGAGCTGGCTGACTCCCTCGACGGGAACGGGCTGCATATCCGCGGGAACCGTGCGGAGCGGCAGCCTGCCGGCCTCATCGGTGATGCCGACCCAGACCGGGTCTCCGTCGATGACGAGCGTCAGTGGATGGGATGCGGGAACGAGCGTGCCGACCGCGCGGCTGTCCGAGGGAGGAAAACGTGCTGCCGGCAGATCGACGGTCGCGGTCGAAAGATCGAGTGTCTCGATGGGCGACAGAACCGTCGAGACGCCTCCCCTCCGCCGGGACAGCGTGAGGAAATACCTTCCGTGCGGAAGCCGGTCGAGGGTGAACCGCCCGTCGATCCCGGTCGTCGCCGAAGCCCAGGCGGCTCCGTCCGTCTGACGTGCCAGAACGGCGATGCCGGCCAGATGCGAGCCGTCCGCGTCGATGGCCGAGCCCGAAATGACCGACGAGCCGGCCTCCGACCAGATGACTTCGAACGGCGGCATCTCCGGCTCGATCTCGACTTTTCCGAGCGTGTCGGCAGCCGCCTTCGAAAGCATGACGCCCATCGAAAGCTTGGGAACGCCGTCTCCCTTGAGGCCGCCCCCGGCCCTGGAAAACGGGATGCGGAGGCCCGGAACGAGGTCGGATCCCACCAGCGGCGGCCGACCTCCCGGAAAACGCAGCCAGGTGCGGGGCGGCAATCCACGCACGTCGAGCGTTTCGGCCAATTGTCTCCAGGCGGAGCGGACGACGGATGACGCTGCGGATAGATCGTTACTATATATAATATCGCATATATATTTGCCGATAAAACGTGCTTCGCGCCGCCGGATGATTTCGTCGAGCCCCGGGTGCCCGAACCCCGGCCAGGGATGCGGCGCCGAGTTCCATGCACTCCGAAGAAGTGCGCGGGCTGTATCCGAT
>JAGOCE010000424.1 GCA_017998915.1 Candidatus Ozemibacteraceae bacterium | reverse complement strand
CTCGGGCTTTTGACGGAGTGACGAGTCCCTGGAGCGGTGATTTCTCATTCAGGGCCGGGTGTGGTACAAAAACAAATGGCGATATTTGTGCGATGTGGAATACGAGGCGTGTTTCCACGCCTGCCCTGAAAAAAACAAGAGAGGAAATGAACATGCTCAGCAGACAGTGCGATCCGTGCGCCAGACGGTATCTGATACGGGCTCTCCTGGTGTCGTTGTTCCTGCTGGCCTGTCATGCTCCGGCTCGTGCGGAAGCGGAACCGTCATACCTTGCCGTGTTTCGTGTGAAAGCCCTGGCCCCGCTGATCGACAGCGTCCTGGCAATGCCCGAAATCGCTTGCGTCGATGCCACCGTGCCGGGCGGACTGCGAAGCCTGCTGCCCCTGGAATTCGTCGCGCTGCTGGCCCGGATGCGGATGATCGAGATCGGTTCGGCCCTGGACGAAAAAGGCGGCCTGCGCGTCGTCTTCGGGAAAGATGGACAACCGGTCCACTACGCCGATGACGGCCGCCATCCATTCGAATTTTTCCGCCTTCTCGCGGACTCGGGGGCCCCACCCCGGAATGCATCGGGTGAAGAAGCGAGTGTCCCGCCCCCTGTCCCGGCATTTCCTTCGGAACTCGAAAAGGCCGACCTCGCAGGATGGATATCTCCTGCTATACTATCCCGGCTGCTGGCGAAAGTGCTTGCGGACGAAGCCGGTCTGGCCGTGACAAAGAACATCGCCGCCTGCGGCCGGAACTGCCGAAGAATCGGCCGCCTTCTCGCGAAAGACGGCGATTCGGCGAAGCAGGTCGGGGATGGCGAGCCCGTGTCGGTCGCCAGCATGCCGGTCTGTCCCTTCGGCGGCAGATACCTGCTAGAAAAGAAGACGGCATCAGGATCGAAGACGATCTTCCAGGTCCGGTGCGATCATGTGCCTCCCGCGGCGCCGCCGCCCGTTCCCGATACGCCGCTCGGGAAGATGATGGGCGCGGTGCTGGAACAACTCAGGACCCTGCCCCCCCTCTGCGTGTCGTATTCGGCGGCGGAAGGCGTTCTACGCGCGGAACTGCCCGCCTCGCGAACGGAGCCGGCCTTCGGGCTGCCGGGAACACCCTGGGACCCCGATTACGGCTCGATGCTGAGCTGGGTGCCGGCGGAACGAGTGAAGCTTCCGCTCAGCGCGGGATTTCCTGGCGGCATTTTCCTGGGAGTGGATCCGAAGAGCTTCGTCAATACGCCTGGCGCGGCAAACGGCTCCAATCCTCTTGCCGAACTTGATATTCGGCCTGGTATTATTCTGCTGGGCGGGGCGACACCGTTCGAAGGGTTTTCGCGAGGCGGCGGTTTCATGCCTGAGCCGGTGATCGGAGTTTTCACGACGGCAAAGGAACTGCTTCCGGTGCTTCCGGCGATCGAACCCGGCATGAATGGCCGGCAGACCACCGAAGAAATCGAAGGGGTCGACGTGACGGCGATCGTTTCGGATGGCCCGCGTCGCCCCTGGGAAAGCGGCGACGCCGGTTTGCGCATCGCCGAGCACGACGGGATCACCTTCCTGAGCTTCGAGAAACGCTTCATGCGAGAACTTCTCCGGGGTTGGAACGGCGAGTCGCCCCTCGTCAGCCTGCCGGAGCTGCGGGGCGAGGTGAAGTTCGTTCTCGCGATCCGCATGGATGTGTTCGGCCATGCGGTTTCATCGATCGTCGACGAGGTCGAGTTCAGCAAGGAGAGACAACGGTGCTGGGAAGGTGTCGAGGAGTATCGTCGGAGCCACGGCGTGAAAAGCCGTGATGCTGAAGAAGAGCTGTTCTCCAGTCCCGGAAAAATTCCCCAGGAACTTCGGACCGTCTGTCCCGCCGGAGGGATCATGTGGCACCCCGAACAGAAACGCCTCATGTGCGCGGTCCACAATGTCAGCAGCTGGAATGCGAGGCGGATGGCGTCCGCGGCGGGTTCGCGCCATGTCCCGGCCGACCGGTGGCTGTTCGTGACGCTTCTGAGACACGACGGAAAAGCCCTTCTCGAAGCACGCATCGTCAAGGCAACGGAGGCTGCGAAATGAAAAAGACAGGAACGGGCCTTTTCCGCTTTTCGCAATTCGGCGCTCTGCTTCTGTGCGCGGTCTTCATCTGGACGTTCCCCGCTCGGCTGGCGGCGAACGGTGCGCTGCATCTGTCGGAACGTTCTGTCTGGGCTCTGCCCCTGGCCCACGAAAAACGGGCCGTCAATCTGGTGCTCGAGGACGGCCTGCTCCTGTTCGAGGTCGAGGACACCTTCCACAATCCGAACCAGGACCGCGTCGAGGGCGTCTATCGCTTCACCCTGCCGGATCAGGCCTTCGTGAGCGGCTTCCAGATCATGACGGACGGGAAAACCTGGGTGCCGGGCAAGGTCATGGAGATCGAGAAGGCGCGCCTCGCCTACGAGGAGATTGTACGGCGCCAGACCGACCCTGGTCTCCTGGAACAGCACGGAAACGATCTGACGATCAAGGTGTTTCCGATCGAGCCCGTCGCCCCCGTGAAAATACGGTTTCGCGCCCATGCCGCCGCGCCGGCGGGCCGGAACGGGATCGTCCTGGACATCCCCGTCGAGCCTGATCGGGAGAAGAAAGATGAAGCTCCCGGCGATGCATGGGAAAAGCCCGAGCCGGCGGCAGATGGGAAAAAGGCGGTTCCGAGACTCGTCGTTGCCGGAACGATCAGCGATATGCGCGGAATCGGCGATGTATCCGTTGAGCCCGCGGCGTCCATAGCCTCGGAGAAAGACGGGGGAAGAAGCTTCAGGCTCGATCTCGCGGAGCCACCCGTGAAGCCCGTCAGGCTGAGCGTGTCGTTGAAAACGGCCGTGGCGCCGTGCGTGACGGGATACACATCGACGGACGGTTCTCGGTTCCTCCTGGCTCGGATTCCGCCCCTGCCCATCACGGCCGGCGTCACGCGCGGCCGTGCCACGGTCATCCTCGATGCCTCCGGTTCGATGGGTGGGAAAAATCGTGCACGCGCTTCCCGGTTGGTGAAGCGCCTTCAGAATACGATAGATATTAATATATATATAACATCGAACGGCGCTCTGACATCGGCAGAGCCCGGTTCGATCGGTGAGCATGCGTGCACGGGGCCGACGTCCTGGAATTCGCTTGTGTTTCCGGAAGGAGCTCCAGAAGCCGATGGGACACTTGTGATAACGGATGGAGAGCGTTTGGGCGCGGCTCAGATAGAGGCAATTTGGAACCAGGGCGGTCGCAAGCCTCTCTGGGTGGCGCTCATCGCGCCGGAAGAGCCGGCAGGGCTTCGTGCGGCGCTTGCCGACAAGGGTGGATGCATACGACTGTTCGACGAGCAGGGATGGCAGGCTGCGGAAGCTTCTCTCGACGCGGCGATGAGAGACCTCGGCATTTCGGCGCACATCGTGATGCCGGACGAGGAACTCGGGATGCCGCTTTTCGGCAGGCTTTCCGGCAGCGAGGGTGCCGAAGCGTTTCTCGTCATTCCTGTGGCGTCTGCGACGACGCCTGTCCGCATCGTCGATCGGAAAGGCGTCGTGCTTCTCGAACTGTCCGATTCCGGGGCGACGAATGACAGGCCGGCGCGCGGATGGCTGAAC
>JAGOCE010000423.1 GCA_017998915.1 Candidatus Ozemibacteraceae bacterium | reverse complement strand
ACCATACACCCCGTATACTCTCCCTCCCACACTCACAGATGGAGCAGCAGCGTGAAGAGCTATCGAAAGGAACTCTGGTTCGACATCAAGGGCCGTCGCGCCTTCGTGAATATCACTCCCCAGGTCGAAGACTGCCTGCGGGAGAGCGGCATAAAAGAAGGGCTTTGCCTCGTGAACGCCATGCACATAACGGCAAGCGTTTTCATCAACGACGACGAAAGCGGTCTTCACCGCGATTTCGAGACCTGGCTCGAGAAGCTCGCTCCCGAAAAACCCTATTCCCAGTATCACCACAACGGCGCCGAGGACAACGGCGATGCGCACCTGAAACGCACGATCATGGGCCGCGAGGTTGTCGCGGCCGTAACGGCGGGCAAACTCGATTTCGGTCCCTGGGAACAGATCTTCTACGGCGAATTCGACGGTAACCGACGCAAGCGCGTGCTGGTCAAGATCATTGGAGAGTGATGGCATATGTCTGAACAGATACAATCCGGCAGGAACAAGACCGTCCTCTGGCACTCGCTCGATCTTCCGGAGCTCCTGTCACATCTGAAAGCAGATCCGGCGGCCGGTCTGTCGGCTGAAGACGCGACGAAACGACGGGAGTGCGTGGGCTTCAACCTGCTGAGCCCACCGCCGCGGACACCGGCCTGGAGGCGTTTTCTCGGCCAGTTCGAGAACCCGCTCGTCATCATCTTGCTTGTCGCGGCCGTCGCCAGTGCGTTCGCCGGCCGCGGCACCGACGCCGCCGTCATTCTCGCCGTGACGATCGTGAACGCGATCATCGGCTTCGTTCAGGAAATGAAGGCCCAGGGCGCCATCGACGCCCTCGCCCGGATGGTGAAAACCGAGGCAACCGTTCTCAGAGGCCCCGACCGCCACGAGCGGATCGACGCATCGCTGCTCGTTCCCGGCGATGTCGTGCTTCTCGCGACCGGTGACCGCGTTCCGGCCGACCTGCGCTTCCTCGAGACGAAGAGTCTTCGCATCAACGAATCGGCCCTCACCGGCGAAAGCCTGCCGGTCGAAAAATCCGTCGGACGGGCGGACACCGACGCATCCCTTGGAGACAGGCGCGGCATGGGCTTCAGCGGTTCTCTCGTCACCGCCGGCTCGGGCCGCGGCATCGTCGTGGCGACCGGCGACGCGACCGAACTCGGCCTGATCAATGCGCTCATCAACCAGTCGGAAGAGCTCGCCACCCCGCTCATGGAGCGCCTCGAGGTTTTCTCCCGCGCCTTCGGCGTCTGGGTCGTGGGGTTCGGCGTCGCCATTTTCGCCCTCGGCGTCTGGCGCGGCGGCGACGCGACCGAGATGTTCATGGCGGCCGTCAGCGCCGCCGTCGGGGCGATTCCCGAAGGTCTCCCGGCCGTCATGACGATCGTCCTCGCGATCGGCGTGAAGAACATGGCCGCGCGCCAGGCCATCATCCGCAAGCTCCCGGCGGTCGAGACGCTCGGCAGCGTCACCGTCATCTGCTCCGACAAGACCGGCACGCTGACCGCCAACGAGATGACGGTCCAGCGCATGATCACGCCGAGCGGCAGCTTCAGCGCCGACGGGGTCGGCTTCAATCCAGCCCTGGGCAAGGTCTACGGTGCTGACGGCGCCGAGACGAACGGCGACATTCATCTCGAGCGGCTCCTGCTGGCCGGGGTCCTGTGCAATGACTCCCAGCTTGTGTACAAGACGCACGGCGTCGAGGTCGACGGCGACCCGACCGAAGGCGCCCTTCTGACGGCGGCGCTCAAGGCCGGCGCCCGACTTGACGAGTGGCGCAAGGCGCATCCTCGCCTCGACGTGCTTCCCTTCGACTCGGCCTCGCAACTCATGGCGAGCCTGAACCGGAATCCCGACGGCACGTCCACGCTGTGGGTCAAAGGCTCAGCCGAGCGACTGTTTCCGCGCTGCACGACCGTCGAGTTCGCCGGGAAAGCCGCCCCGTTTTCTCAGGAGCCTTTCCTGGGTCACATCGATGAGCTCGCGCGCCAGGGCATGCGCATTCTCACCCTCGCCTGCGCGAAGATCGACGGAGCCGCCATTCCCGGCGAGATTCCGCCGCTCACCTTCCTGGGGTTGAGCGCGATGATCGACCCGCCCCGCCCCGAGGTCCGCGAGTCACTGGAGCTGTGCGGCCGCGCCGGGATTCAGGTCAAGATGATCACCGGCGACCATCCGGCGACCGCGACTGCGATCGGCCGGGACCTCGGCATCGGCAAGGCTGAGATTCCATGCGTGAACGGCCGCGAGATCGGCGCCGCATCGATGCCCGAACTCATCGAGCGCGCCGAGCATGCGTCGATTTTCGCCCGCGTCGCCCCCGAACACAAGTTCAGGCTGGTCGAGGCTCTCCAGAGCAAGGGGCACATCGTGGCCATGACAGGCGACGGCGTGAACGACGCGCCGGCCCTCAAGCGCGCCGAGATTGGCGTCGCCATGGGCAAGTCCGGGACCGAGGTCGCCAAGGAGGCCTCGGACATGCTGCTGGTCGACGACAACTTCGCGACGCTGGTGCGGGCCGTCGAAGAAGGCAGAAACGTCTTCAACAACCTGATCAAAAGCATGGTCTATATCCTGCCGACGAACACCGGCCAGGGGCTCGTAATACTTGCCGCTATATTATTTGGTCTCAGGCTGCCGATCACCCCGGTACAGGTTCTCTGGGTGAATCTCCTCACGGCGTTCCTCTCGCTGCCGCTCGCGTTCGAGGCGATGGAAAAAGGTCTCATGGACCGCCCGCCCCGGCCGGCAGAACGACCGCTTCTCGACTGGCAGCTCGTTCTGCGTATCGTGCTGGTGTCTCTGCTGATGACGTTCGTGAGCTTCGTCATCTTCTGGTATGAACGGCAGGTCATGGGCGCCGATCTCGAAACGGCACGCACGGCCGTCGTGGCGACGATGATCGGGGTGGAACTGTTCTTTCTGTTCCCTTCGCGAGGTCTGTATTCCCCCATGCCGAACGTCTCACCCACGCTCAACCCCGTTCTTTGGCCGTGCCTTCTCGCCACGATCGGCCTCCAGGCGGCATTCACCTATGTCCCCGTCATGCAGAAGATCATGGGAAGCCGCCCGATCGATCTCGAAGCGTGGCTCGTCATCCTCGCCGCCGCGGCGACCGTCATTCCGATGGTGGAAATCCTCAAGCGTCTGTTCCCGGCGGCAGCACATGGTGATTCCCGCGGAATGAAAACCACCCGTTCACTCTGAGCCTGTCGAGGAGTGAGGTTTCTCGTGTTTCGACAAGCTCAGCAGGAACGAGAACGCAGTCTCGGCAATTGCAGTGACTTGCATCCCGCCTTCATCGTCCGTAGACTGTTTTCCGTACACCCTCTTCGACTGGAGAAATGAACATGAGTGCCAATACCCGGAAATCCAAGGTTTATACGATCGGCCTTCGCGCAAAAGGGCCCTCTGACAGCCACGATGCGAAAATCGCCAAGCTCGCCCGCGCGATCGGGATGGACACGTTCGACTGGAAGAACAAGCTCGTCGCCGTCAAGGCGCATTTCGGCGAGCGTGGCAACTCGGCGTTCGTCAGGCCCCACTACCTGCGCCCGCTGACGGAAATGGTCAAGGCCGGCGGCGGAAAGCC
>JAGOCE010000045.1 GCA_017998915.1 Candidatus Ozemibacteraceae bacterium | reverse complement strand
GCAGATCGAGCTGCACGTGGGCATGCACCTGGTCCAGCAGAGATCGAGGCTGCCGACGAAGAATATGCGGGGGAGAACATAAAGCGTGCGATATATTTCGAAGAGGTGCGAATACGACCACATGAAGCCAGGATTCATCAGGCTGTGTCCGAACTGCCAGCCCGTGACCTTGATCTTCCAGGTTCTGTCAATGATCGAGATCAGTTCCTTGTCGGAGCCGCCCGAGATGTTGCCGGGATTGAACTTCCCCGCAGGGTCGAACTCGTCGTTGTTGCCGGGCTTCGAAGGATCGACGACCTTCTTGTCCTTCGCGGCCTTGTCGTCGTTGCCCTTGCCGTTGTCGTGATCGGCAGGACTGTCTTTCTGCCCATCGTTGCCGGTCTGGGAGTTGTCCTTCGCGGTCTTGTCGTCATTGCCCTTGCCATTGTCGTGATCGGCCGGGCTGTCCTTCGGGCGGTCCTGGCCGGCCGGAGCGTTGTCGTTGGCGACCTTGTCGTCGTTGCCCTTGCCGTTATCGTGGTCAGCGGGACTGTCCTTCTCACGGTCCTTGTCGATCTGCGAGTTGCCGTGTTCTTCTTCCTCTTCCGTCACGGTTGCATCGTCAACCGGAGGAACATCCTGCTGTTTCACGGCCTTTCCAGCTTCATCGGCCTGATTTGCCGATTCGAAAAAGCTTCCTGCGCCGAAAACGAGAGATGAACAGAAAAAGATCATCATGAGCACCATCAACGCTGATCGATACGTCATACGCATCTCCTTTACCGACATTTCAACAGACCGATCCAAACGATACTATAACCTATTATGCACATAGCGTGCCAATCCTTTGTTGATCGATGTACATTCGGTTCGAACAGCTTTTCGTGATGGCGGAGGAGTACAGAAATGATGCCGGGGAGTATTTGGACGAAATTCAAGGAATTCCTCCGTCCCATGTGTTGCTTTTTTACCCCACTGATCTTTTGGGGTTAGCCCCGCCGGTGATGGAAATCAGCTTGCCGAGAGGTGAGGCTTTTCATATTCTCTGAATATCCACCGGGGGGTGTTTCCCAAGATTCAAGAGGAATATACTTGAAAAAAATGACTCGCTCCGTGATTCCAAAGAGACGTTGTGATGTCAGCACTTCATTTCCAAGAGGTGGTCCCATGAGTGAAAACCAGGTTTCTCAGAACAGTTCTCCGGCGCAGTCGTCTCTCGTTCCCCGTTTGCCTTCGAAGGTGGAAATCCTGGCTCTCATGAAGGTCGAACTTCTTCTCTGGCTCGGATGTGTCGCTCAGATAGGCCGATGCCTCCTGTATTACCCTCTCCGAGCCCAGGGAACGAAGGATATTCTCATGGGTTTGAAGGTGGAGTTTTCCTCCCGGGTGATTCTGCTTTTGGGATACAGCGATTTCCTGGCGTCCTATACAATCGTGGGAGTCGGGATCGGAGTGGGCCTTCTCGTGCTGCTTGCCTATGGCGCCCACGTGATCTCAGACGTTGCCATCGCCAGGCGGCAGGAAGGGCCCACGAGTTTTGCCTGGTACCAGCTGACGACGACGGGGGTTCTCGCGGCGGTTCTGTTCCTGGGCGTCGTGGGCGGAAACTTCATCGAAAGCGTCTACATGGAACCGATGCTGAAGCTGGTGAATGCCGTAGATTGATAAATATATTAATCACTTTACAAGTCGCCGCTTCATCGAGTCGCGCGCCAGCCTGACCAGCAGAGCTGTCCAGAGAATGATGGCCGCGACGGCCGTTAGCCTGAGCGCCGTACCGAGGGTGAGAGACCGGATGACCGAAATGACGGGAGTTAGCGGCAGGCACCACGCGAACGCCTGAAGGGCCGTCGGAAGCTGGTCGAGCGGGAAGAAAACGCCGCAGAACAGAAACATCGGAAAGATCAGCAGGAACTGCGGATACGATATTTCATCGATCGTCGCCGACCGAGCCGCCGCCAGCAGTCCCATCGCCGCGAAGAGCAGGCTCCCGATGAACACGAACGGAAGGGCCGCAACCGCCCCGGTGAGACGGAAATCGCCGGCCAGCGTTCCAATGGCGAGAACCGCTCCCGAGGCGAAGGTCGCTTTCGAGGCGTCCCACAACAGTTCACCCCACAACACTTCCGACATGGTGACCGGCGTGACCGCGATCGCCTGAAACACTTTCTGGTAATACATGCGCACGAAGCCTCCATAGGCGGCCTCGAAAAAACCCTGGAACAGCATCGTCTGGCCGACGATCCCGGCGAAGACGAACTGCCTGTAGCTCATTGGAACCCCTTCGGCCGTCAGGCTTCCGACGAGACCGCCGACGCCGATGCCGAACGAAACCAGATACAGCAGGGGCTCCACGAACGTCGTTACGATGCCGAACCAGAAGTTCTTCTCATACACCGCGAAATACCGGCGCCAGACGGTCGCGATCGCTTGCCAGGAAGTCATGGGCGGAACCCTTCGACGGCTTCGGCAGAGTGCATCGTGGGAGTCTCCGTCTCGTCCTCGCTCTCGTTGGCGTCGAGCGAGAGACCTGTCAGCTTCAGGTAGACGTCTTCCAGGTTGGGAGGGCGTTTCCAGCGGACGCCGGGCCTGATCTCCTCTTCGATCTCCGTGGCCGGCACGTGGCGGGCGATCAGTTCGGGCGGGGTTGCGCAGTCGAGAATGCGGCCGCGATGGATGATGCCGATGCGGTCGCAGAGGCGTTCGGCTTCTTCCATGTAATGGGTCGAGAGCAGGACGGCGCCGCCCGACCGCCGGAACTCGGCGATGATGGACCAGAGCACTCGCCGGGCTTCCGGGTCGAGGCCGGTCGTGGGCTCGTCAAGAATGAGCACGCGCGGCTCCGCGACCAGGGCCCGGGCCACCTGGAGCCGACGGCGCATGCCGCCCGAGAGGGCTTCGACCAGGACGTCCGTCTTGGAGGTCAGGTCGAACCGTTCGAGCAGCTCGCGAGCCCTGCGGCCGGCTTTTTCCGCGTCGATGCCGAAGAACGAAGCGTGGCGGACCATCTGGTCGAAGACGGTGAAATCGGTGTCGAGCGTGTCGTCCTGGTGGCAGACGCCGAGCAGGGCGCGCGCCTGGCGCGGCGCCGCATGCACGTCATGGCCGAGAATCGTGACGCAGCCTTCCGTCGGCGGGAAAAACCCCGTGATGCACTGCATCGAGGTCGACTTTCCTGCCCCGTTCGGGCCGAGCAGACCGAAGCACTCCCCCCCGGCGATCTCGAACGAGACGCCGTCGACGGCCCGGAACGGCGGCCCGCCTGGAACGCGATACTCCTTGACGAGTCTTGTGACGACGAGAGGGTTTATCATATATTATGTGTTATAATAAATTAATGAATTGTTCGATGGTCGGGCTCTTCGTCGATTCCTGCGCCAGGATCAGGACAGGCTCAGACAAGCCCCGGACGAACGGGGAACCGGTTCAATTCTCGAGCTTTTTCATCAGCCAGGCCATGTTCTTGCCGAGCGTGCGCATCGTGTCGAGGCCTTCGTCATCGTCGTTCACGCCGCCCGGCTCGCGGCCCAGACCCATGTTCCAGTAGCTCGACCCGACGACGATCATCTCGGAGATCAGAAAAAAGTGGTTGATCGTGTCGAACGCGTGAATGGCCCCACAGCGGCGCACGGCGACGATGCCCGCGCCGACCTTGCGGCGCCACATGCTCTCGTTTGCGCGGCCGACGTACCCGGCTCGGTCGATGAGCGCCTTCATTTCGGCGGAGACATCGGCGAAGTAGGTCGGAGAGCCGAGAATGATGCCGTCGGCCTGCTCCATCTTCCCGATGATCTCGTTGACGGGGTCGGTCGCGATGATACAGCGCCGGTCTTTGCGCTGGTAGCAGGAGCCGCAGGCGGTACAGCCCCGCACGGGCTTCCCGGCGAGCTGGACGAGCTCGGTCTCGATGCCTTCCGCGGAGATCTGCTTGAAGGCCTCCCTGATCAGCAGGGCCGTGTTCCCGTCGTTTCTGGCGCTTCCGTTGATTCCGAGAACTTTCATCCTGATCCTCCCTCTTTCTGTGGCGTGCAGTGTTCAGCCGGGCCGGCTGTCGGACGTGAGTTTACCACAGGCGGGGGATGATCGATGATTCACGCTCAGAACAGAGGCCGCAGCCATTCGATCTTGGAAAGCGCCTTGATCAGCCACATCTTTTTCCCCTGGACGTCGTCGGGGCCGAACTCGGCGGCATCGGCCGTGGCGAGTCGATACTCCTTCGTCGTGGCGATATCCGCCATGATGCCTGCCCGCAGTTCCCTGGTAAAACCGTCCGAGCGGATGGCGGCGATGACTTCGGAGTTGATCTGCTCGCTTACATAGTCGAGGTTATATGTGCCGACGACTCCGATCCTGCCGTCGAACACGAATGTCTTGGCGTGGAGCTGGCCGGTCCCCATCTGGGCGAAGATGCGGCAGGTCGGCATGCTCGTGAGAAGGTTCTTCCACTCGGCGAACATCACGGCCTCCGTGGGGAAGCTGTCGGAGGTTTGGGGACTGTTGGTGTGAAACAGGATGCTGACCCCCCGCTTCGCCGCGCGTTTCAGAGCCGCGTCGGCTCTCGGCGTGAGAACGACGTAGGGGTTCTGCAGGATGACTTCCTTTTTCGATGCGTCGATCAGACGCACGATATAGCGTGTAATATCATTCTGGGGGCCGACCAGGGAACTCTTGTCGATGATCCTGATCGGGCACACGTATGCGTTCTCGAATGTGTCGAACCCGGGATAGGCTTTCAGCCGGGAATACGTTTTCAACTCGTCATTGTACTTTTTGAGGGCTTTCGCGCTGCTCGGAGGGACGGAGCTGGCGTCGAGCGGTCTGCCGGTCGTGAGCCATGCGTTCATGGCCTTGCAGGCCGTCGCGAGGATGTCGTTCTTCTTCGAAAGATTGATCAGGTCTTTGCGGACGATTTTCGCCTCGATGTTGTTGAACTCGGCGGCGAACGCGTCGGCGAGTTTGCCCGATGCCTCGGGGCTGTCGATGACGATGTCGCAGTCGCGCCAGGCGGTTTCATCGTCCTCGGTGTCGGCGAGATACTCGTTGGCGATGTTGCGGCCCCCGACGATCGAATACCGGCCGTCCACGACGATGATCTTGTCGTGGTTGCTGGCCATGACGCGCCGGATGTCGGTGACCATCGTCACCAGGTTCTGCCGGATGCGGTTGAAGATCTTGATCTCCACGTTCGGGAACGCGGCGAGCTCCTCGAGGTAGTCTTTCCCCATGAACCAGTGGGAGATCTTGTTACTGCCGCGCGAATCGGTCATGAAGCGGATCTTCACGCCCTCTTTCGCCTTCTCGTACAACAGGCCCATCAGCGCCATGCCGAACACGTCGGTGTCGATGATGAAATACTGGACGTCGATCGAGTCTCGGGCCTCGCTCAACAGTTTCCAGCGCGCGAACCATGACTCGGTATTCCTGTTGAGCAGGCGCACCCGGCCTTCGTCGTCGCGGCTCTCGCCTGCGAACGTGATCTCGTCGAAGACCTGGTCCACGGTGCCGACGAAGGGGGCTGCGACCGCCTCGAAGCGGAGCTGGAAATCGCTCTCGTCAGACTGCGCTTTCTTGAACGAGCCGAACTTTCCGAGGTATTCGAAAAACCGGGTGATCTTCACCGGAAAGGCGAGCCACGAGGTGCGGACGTATTTCGTGTAGGTGTCTTCCATCTTTCTGAACTTGTCGGAAAGATACTGCTGCCATTTCGGCTGTTCGCCCTGGGCCTGGAGATAGGTCAGGCGCCGCTTGGCGAACGCCGCCAGGATCGTGGAGTTCGGATCGCCGGCGATCTCGGCATACAGGGCGGCGGCCCGGACCTTGTCGTTCTTGATGTTTTCGTAAGCCTTCGCCAGTTCATATTTCGCGTATCCGGCGGAGGAGGTGCCGGGATGGTTTTCGATGTAGGCCTGGAGTTCGGCCATGTACGCGTCGGCTTTGCTCCGGTCTTTGCCCTGGCGGAGTTCCTCGATGGTCTGCTGCAGCTCGGAGGGGCAGGAAGCCGCCGGCGGTTCATACTCATACCCTGTGCTCGCGGAGGAAGCATCATCGGAAGCGGCGGCCTGGCCGGAGTCGGCGGAGACGGGGATGGCGCTCGTTCCGCCGGCCTGGGAGGCGGATCTCGCCGGCGCGACAGTCTTTTCGTACGCTGCCTTCGCAGAAATATACTCGTTGAGATATTTCTGCAGGTCTTCGACGGAAGCCTGCTTCTCGATCGCGGTCCGGTACGTCTGGTATGCCGAGCGATAGCGGTCGGTGACCGCCCTGACGGAGTCCGTCGAGGCGGCGAGGGGCTCGGCGAAAATGCCGGCCAGCAGGACCAGGATGGCGACGGTCGTTTTCCGATGCAACATGGGAACTCCTCCTCGGAGGGATGCAGAATCTCGAAGAACCCTTCCCTTATTCTTTCAGTATAGGGAAAAAACCGTGACCCGTCCATAACGAGGAGCAACCGGGATGCGGGAGTGGCGGAAAAAACGATGGTGCGGTGCTGGTTTGCGCCGGAAGAAAATTGTACAGGCGATGTCTTGGTTGTCAGGGGTCAGACGCCATGGTACACTTCGCCCGCGGCGGGCCGCGGGGGTGTACTCCGGTTCGGCCGGACGACACACCCGGAGGATCTCCCATGAAACGAATTGGCATCATCGTCGCCCTCATCGCAGGGGCGATCGCAAGCATATCCTGGGCTGCCGGCCTGCCGCCGGCGGTCGGCCTTGCGGCGCGATGGACGGGGCTTGCCGGCCTGGGGCTGTGGGCCGCGGGGCGGCGCTCGCTGACGGCATGGATCCTTCTGAGCATGCTTGTGGGCGCGGAAATCGGGCACGACATGCCGCAGATTGCCGTTCATGCACGGGTCCTGAGCAAGATCTTCCTGAAACTGATCAAGACCATCATCGCGCCGCTGCTGTTCAGCACGCTTGTCGTCGGCATCGCCGGCCACGCCGACATCCGGCAGGTTGGCCGCATGGGAGTCAAGGCGCTCATCTACTTCGAGGTCGTCACGACGATCGCTCTGTTCATAGGCCTCGCGGCGATCAATATCTCGCAGGCCGGCGTCGGCGTCCAGATGCCTCCGGCCGCGCCCGGCGAGGAACTCAAAGTGGCGAAGCCGCAGACGTTCTCTGACGTGATTCTGCACATTTTCCCCGAGAACATCTTCAAGTCGGCCGCGGAAGGGGAAGTGCTCCAGATCGTCATGTTCAGCGTGCTGTTCGGCTTCGCTCTCGCGATGCTGCCTGAGGCGAAGCGCAAGCCTCTTCTGGAAGCAATCGAGGGTCTCGCCGAGACGATGTTCAAGTTCACCGGCATCATCATGTACTATGCGCCGATCGGCGTCGGGGCGGCGATAGCCTACACCGTCGGCCACATGGGGCTCGGCATCCTCGTCAACCTGTTCCAGCTGCTCGCCACGCTGTATGCGGCCCTGCTCGTGTTCGTCGGGGGTGTTCTCCTACCGATCGCCCTCTTGGCGGGCGTGCCGGTGCGCAAGTTCGCGGAAGCCATCGCCGAGCCGGTATCGATCGCGTTCGCGACGACCAGCTCCGAGGCGGCGCTTCCCCGGGCCATGGAGGCGCTGGAGAAGTTCGGCGTGCCGCGGCAGATCGTCGCCTTCGTCATGCCCACGGGGTACAGCTTCAACCTCGACGGCACGACGCTGTATCTTTCGATGGCGGCGGTCTTCGTGGCGCAGGTGGCCGGCATCCAGATGTCGGTCGGCCAGCAGCTGATGATGGTGTTCACGCTGATGCTCACCAGCAAAGGCGTTGCCGGCGTGCCTCGGGCCTCGCTCGTGATCCTGCTCGGCACCGCCGCCTCGTTCAACCTGCCGATCGAGCCGATTTTCATCATCCTCGGCATCGACGAGTTGATGGACATGGCGCGCACCTCGGTGAACGTCATCGGCAACTGTCTCGCGACCGTCGTCGTCGCGATCTGGGAAGGCGAGTTCGACAAAACCCGCCATGCGCCGCCGCACCAGGTCGCCCTCGAATAATGAAGTGAGTGATATGGAAAAAGCGAATCCCGTGCCGGGTCGCAAGCCTGCTTGGTCACGTGCAGTTCGTTCGCTTCTGCTGGTGACGGGGGGGATTCTCATCGGCTGGAGCTGGATGACGTCTTCGCTGCTTCCGCTGGTTGCCGCCGTGATCGTGAGCCTTTCACTCGTTTTTGAAAATCCGCCGGCCGGAAAGAGGTTGCGCCGGCTGGCGACCGGCGTCATCAGGATGCTTGCCCGCATCCTGGTTCCATGGCTCTGGCGGGCCCGAACGATCGGCCTCGGAAACATTCCGGGAAAAGGCGGAGCCGTTCTGGTCTGCAACCGCACCTCCCCCGTCGATCCACTGTTTCTCCTGGCGGTCGTGCGCCGGCCCGTTCATTTTCTCGTTTCGACGGCCGAGATGAACCGGCCGCTGCTGGGCAGGCTCCTTCGCCTCCTCGGCGCGATCAGGATCGAGACGGAAACTGGGGATATCGCCCTGAGGAAATCTTTGCGCAGGGCGGCCCGCCATGTCGCTCGCGGCCGTCTCCTCTGCCTCTTCGCCGAAGGCGATATGACGCGGATCGGGATGATGCTCCCGTTCCGGCGCGGCCTCGAGGAGCTTTGCCGCAATCTCGCGGCACCGGTCGTGCCGGCCTGCCTCGAAACGCGCTGGGCCGCTCCCATGCGGATCGACTCGGCGGAGGCTTCGACACGGCTTCCGCCTCTGCGGACGCATCTATGGGCCCATTTCGGAGCTCCGTTGCCGGCCGGAACGTCGCTCGCCCAGGTCAGGTCCGTCATACAGGAACTGTCCACCGACCTGTGGGCCGAAGCGATGAAAGACCAGCCTCCGCTGACCCACGTTCTGGTCCGGCGTATGAGGAGCAGGTTCTGGTGGCCGATTGCCGCCGATCCGCAGCACGATGGCGTGTCCCGATGGAACCTGCTGAGCGGCGCCGTCGCCTGGGCGCACGCCTGGCAGGAGACGCTCCGGGGACAGAACGCCGTGGCGATTCTCCTGCCTCCCGGCGTTCCCGCGGCAACCGCGAGCATTGCTCTTGCCCTGTCCGGCCGGACCATCGTGAACCTGAACTACACAGCCGGGGCGTCGAACATGACGTCGGCAATCAGGCAGTCGGAGATTCGCACGATCCTGACGTCGCGCAGGTTCGCAAATAAAATATCATTCAATATACCAGGCGATCTGAACGTGATCGATATCGACGGGGAGTTCGTGCGCCTCGATCCGTTCTTCCGGCTGACGGCGGCCCTGATCGCTCTCGCCGCGCCGGTTCCCCTGCTGGAATACTGGTGCGGCGCGGAAAAACGAGTCAGCCCCGGGGACGTGCTGACGACGATCTTCACGAGCGGAAGCACGGGCGAGCCGAAAGGCGTTCCCCTGACGCACCGCAACATCGCGGCCAACTGCCTCGGAACGACCCACCTGCTGAAAATGAGCGATGCGGACGTCCTGCTCGGCATCCTGCCGCTGTTCCACTCATTCGGATTCATGTTCCTCTGGTGCGCCCTGATACACGGCACAAAGATCGTCTTTCACCCTTCGCCCCTCGATGCCGCACCCATCGGGGATGCCGTCGAGAAACACGGCGTCACGCTGCTGATCACCACGCCGACGTTCCTCCAGCTGTACATGAAAAAAGTCGCCTCCGAGAAGTTCCGGTCGCTCCGCCTGGTGCTCACCGGCGCCGAAAAACTTCCGGAAAGGCTTGTGCGGGCCTTCGGCGAACAGTTCGGTATCAGGCCGATCGAGGGCTACGGAACGACCGAGTGCTCTCCCGTCGTTTCCACGAGTGCTCCCGTCGCCAACACGGGCGGGAAGAGACAGGTCGGGTACCGGCGCGGATTCGTCGGGAACCCGCTTCCCGGCGTGGCCCTGAAAATCGTCGATCCCGAGACCGGGGCTGCGTTACCACCGCGACAGCCGGGATTGTTGAAAGTGAAGGGGCAGAACGTCATGGCCGGCTATCTCAACAGGCCCGCCGAATCGGGCGAGGTGCTGAAAGACGGCTGGTATGCCACGGGAGATCTTGCGTTCGTCGATGATGACGGCTTTCTGAAAATCACCGACCGGATCAGCCGATTCTCGAAAATTGGCGGAGAAATGATTCCCCACGGCCGTGTCGAGGAAGCCCTGCACGAGGCCGCCGGAACGGAAAGCCGGTTGTTCGCCGTCACCGCCGTTGCCGACCAACGCCGCGGGGAACGTCTCGCCGTTCTGCACACCCTCTCCGATGAAGAACTGCACCCTGTCGTGGCAAAGCTCCAGACGATGGGGCTGCCGAACCTGTATATTCCGAAACGTGAGCAGTTCTACCGGGTCGAAGCCCTGCCGATGCTCGGCAGCGGCAAACTCGACCTCAAGGGCATGAAGCAAGTCGCCGCCGCCCGTGCGAAGGCCGCCGACATAGAAATCGCATCGAAGCGAGAGGTTCGAGCCTGCCCGCCGAGCTGACGGAGGGCTGCGCGGCCGATTCTCATTCCCTGGCTCATTGACAAGCCGTTTTCGGGGTGTCACATTGAGAGCAAGAGAATGATTGCCGAGAGGAACCATTGGCCAGCGGGAGGATGTCTTTCCGGGAACCGGGACGTTGCGATGTGATCTGCCGACGTCTGTGGTTTCTCCTGCTGTACACCCTTCTGATAACGGCGTCCGCAAGTGCGGCCGGCGGACGGAACGTGCGTGTGGGCGTCTACCAGAACGAGCCGAAGGTCTTTCTTTCCGAGAATGGCCGTCCGTCCGGCATCTTCGTGGATATCATCGAGCAGGTCGCGAAAGACGAAGACTGGCATCTCGAATACGTTTCCGGAACGTGGACCGACGGCCTGGCCCGTCTGGCGCGCGGAGACATCGATCTCATGCCCGACGTGGCAATCTCACCGGAACGGGAGCGCATGTACGCATTTCACAAGGAGCCGGTCATGTCTTCATGGGGGCAGGTCTATGCCCGGCCCGGCTCGGGCATCAGGTCGATTCTCGACCTGAAAGGTCGGAGAATCGCGGTTCTCGAACATTCGATCCAGCAGACGGCATTCGAGAGACTCGCTGCCGAGTTCGGGCTGAAACCGGTGATCATTCCTCTTTCCGATTACGACCGCGTGTTTACCGCGGTGGCCGCCGGCGAGGCCGATGCGGCCGTCGCGAACAGCTTCTACGGCATGACGCACTTCCGACGATTCGGGTTCGAGGACACCGCCGTCATCTTTCAACCCTCGTCGCTGTATTTCGCCGCCCCGAGAGGTGCCCGTAACGATATTCTGCTGGCCATCGACCGTCGTCTGCGCCAGATGAAGGAGAACCCCGAGTCCGAATACCATCGCGCGATGAAGCGGTGGCTCTCTGAAGAGCCGGTGTTCCGGCTTCCCGAGTGGGTGAAGGCCGCGGCGGGAATCGCCGTAGCGGGGCTTCTGATCAGCCTGAGCGGTGGTTTCCTGCTGAGGCGCCAGGTGCAGGCGCGAACGCTCGAGCTGAAACGGGCCAACGACCAGATGGTCGTCATGGACCGCGTTCTGCGCGACACCGCAACGCGACTCGACGTCGATGCCGTCATCGACAACGCCCTCAACGGCGTGCGTGATCTGACGGGCGTCGACGGAGGTTTGCTGTGTCTCACGAACCGCGACACCGACGAGCTCGAGTTGCGCATCATCGTCAATGCCCCCGAAGGTTTCGAGGAATCTCTGAGAACGAACCCGGTTCGCCTGGGAAAAGGCCTGCTCGGGCATGCGGCACAGCTCGACGAACCGTCTGTCTTCGAGGAAAACGCGTTCGAGCACCCGCTCGTGACGCGAGAGGAATTCCGAAGAAGCGGCATCCGGCTGTTCGCGGCGTTTCCCCTGAAGGCCAGGGGCGGGATCGTCGGCATTCTCTGCGTGTTTTCGCGTACGATCGCCAGGCTCGATCCCATGAAGCAGAACCTCGTCTGGGACATCTGCGGCCCGCTGGCTCTCGCGGTCGAGAACGCACGCCTCTACGACCAGGTCCGGCGCCACACCGGGGAGCTCGAGCGGCGTGTCGTCGAGCGCACCTCCGAACTTCAGGCCGCGATGGAACATGCCCGTGCGGCGGACCGCATCAAGTCGGCGTTCCTGGCGACCATGTCGCATGAACTCCGGACGCCGCTCAACTCGATCATCGGCTTCACCGGCATTCTCCTGCAGGGCCTCGCCGGCCCGCTGAACGAGGAGCAGGCGAAGCAGCTGACCATGGTGCAGGCAAGCTCGCGGCACCTGCTCGCCCTGATCAACGACGTGCTCGACATCTCGAAGATCGAGGCCGGTCAGCTGAAACTCTCGCCGGCTCGGTTCGACCCGATGATCTCCCTGGAGAAGACGGTCCGGATGATGCAGCCGGCAGCGGACAAGAAAGGGCTCGATCTCCGGCTGGAAACGGCTGGTAATCTGCCCGAGGTGACGGCCGACCAGCGCCGGTTCGAGCAGATTCTGCTCAACGTCGTCAATAATGCGGTAAAATACTCCGAGCGAGGCAGCGTCGTGATCCGGTGCCGGGCCGTGAACGAAGACACACTGACGGTGGCTGTCTCCGACACCGGAATAGGCATCGCCAGGGAGGATCTCGCGAGGCTGTTCCAGCCGTTTCAACAGGTCGATTCCGGGCTGACGAGAAAATTCGAAGGCACCGGCCTCGGCCTTTCGATATCCCGAAAACTGCTGGAGTTGATGGGCGGGGCGATCGACGTCGAGAGCGAGCCGGGCCGCGGCAGCACCTTCACCATCCGCCTGCCCCGGTTGCCAAAGGAGAGGGTATGGGCCGGAAATTGCTGATCATCGAGGACAACGAGCAGAATCTCTACCTGATGCAATTCCTGCTGGGAAAACACGGTTTCGAGACCGTCGGCGCCAGGAACGGGCGGGACGGCGTGAAAGCTGCGCTGGAGCTCGTGCCTGCGGCTATATTGCTAGATATACAACTTCCGGAGATGGACGGATACGCTGTCGCCGCGGAGCTGAAAAAACATGCTGAGCTGGATGGAATTCCCATCATCGCCGTGACGTCGTATGCCATGGTCGGCGATCGTGAGGCCATCCTCGCGGCAGGGGCCACGGGATATATCGAAAAGCCGATCGATCCGGAAACCTTTGTGAGCGAGATCAGCGCCTTCCTGCCTGAAGGCCGTCGGGGAGAATGAGCCGTGAACATACTGATCGTGGATGACAGAGAGGATGGAAGATACCTTCTCGAGGCGCTTCTTGAGGGAAACGGCTACGCGGTCGAGAGCGCCGGAAACGGTCGAGACGCTCTCGAGAAGTTGCGGGCCGGCGGGATCGATCTGATCGTCAGCGATATCCTGATGCCGGTGATGGACGGTTTCCAGTTCTGCCAGGCGGTGAAAGCCGACGCCGCGCTCGGGAAAATTCCCTTCATATTCTATACTGCTACATATACAAGCTCGCAGGACGAGGCGTTCGCCCTCCAGCTCGGGGCGGATCTTTTCCTCCGGAAACCGTGCGAACCCGATGAACTTCTGACGAAGATTCGGAACGTCATCCGGAAGGAGACGCTCCCGGAGAACGCGGCGGCTTCGGCTTCGGGGGAGGACGTGCTCAGACTGTACAACGAGCGGCTCGTCCATAAGCTCGAACAGAAGATGCTCGAGGCCGAAGCGTCGGCACGGGACCTGGAGGAGGAAAAACGTCGGTTCAAGCGGCTCGTCGATGAGCTTCCGATCGGCGTGATCCTGCTCGACCGGAACGGCGCCTTTCGGTACGTGAACCCACGCTTCACCTCGCTGTTCGGGTATACGCTGGAGGAGCTGCCCGATCTGACCGCCTGGCGCCTGAAGGCATATCCGGATGCCGGATATCGCGAGAATGTCACGCGGCGCTGGCAGGAAGCCAGGGCTTCCGGCAGCCAGCCGGAAAGCTGGATGGTGCGTATCAAATGCCGTGACGGGGCGATCAGGCAGGTGCGGATTCATCCGTCGTTTCTCGAGAACGGCGACCAGGTCGTCACGTTCGTTGATGTCTCCGACCAGGTGCGCATGGAGGCGAATCTCAGACAGGCCCAGAAGATGGAAGCCATCGCCACCCTGGCGGGCGGTATCGCCCACGATTTCAACAACATTCTCGCGGCGATCATGGGCTTTGCCGAGCTTGCCGCACACGAGATTCCTGCCAAAAGCCCCGCGGCAATACATCTCGGGGGGATCCTGCCGGCCGCCGAGCGCGCGAAACAGCTCGTCGGGAAGATTCTCGCGTTCAGCCGTCAGTCGGAGCAGGAACGGGTGCCGCTCGCCCTCCACCTGGTGGTCGAGGAGGTTCTCTCCTTCCTGCGATCGGCTCTGCCCGCGACGATCGAGATCCGCCCGGAGATCGATCGCGACTGCGTGGCGTTCGCCGATTCGACCCAGGTTCACCAAGTCGTGATGAATCTCTGTACCAACGCCTTTCACGCGATGAAGGATCGGGGCGGGGTTTTGCGCGTGGCCCTGAAGCGGGTGACGCTTTCCCCTGACCAGGCGAAGCTGCTTCCCGGACTGGCCCCGGGCGAGTATGCGAAGCTGACGGTACAGGACACCGGCTGCGGGATGACGCCGGAAATATTGGCAAAAATATATAATCCCTATTTCACGACGAAAAGCGAGGGGGAGGGAACCGGCCTGGGGCTGTCGATCTCGCACGGCATCATCGAAAGCCACCTGGGCGCGATCGACGTCACGAGTGAACCGGGAGCCGGTACCGCGTTCGACGTGTATCTCCCGCAGATGGAGTCGCAGCCCGAGACCTTCGAAGAAATCGACGAAGAGCCGATCCCATGCGGCCGCGAGAGGGTCCTCTTCGTCGACGACGACGACGGCCTGACGTTTCTCGTGCGGGAAATGCTTCGATTGCAGGGATACCAGGTCGAAACCTGCACGGCCGGTCCGGCCGCTCTCGAGCTTCTTCGGGCTGATCCGCGAGCCTTCGATCTGGTCATCACCGATCTCTTCATGCCGCAGATGACGGGATACGAACTGGCCGCGGAGATTCTGCGCCTGCGAAGCGATATGCCCCTCATCCTCTGTTCGGGCACCGCCACGGCCCAGGTGGCGGGCAAAGCCGAGGCATGCGGGTTCAGGGAATTCATCAGCAAGCCCTTTTCCAGACGCGATCTCGCGATCGCCGTCCGCCGGGTGCTGGATCACCTTCGATAGACGGAAAAATTTAGTTTATTCAGGGTAACAAAGGTCGAAAATGCGAGAAATCGCAAGAAAATGGCCTGCCTTGGAGTAAAAACTCCCCTCTATTGGACTACAGATTCGCCGGCGTTGTGACGAAGGTAATTATAGAAGTAAGGGAAACCGGATAGCCCGCCCTGCACCCGGGCGGGATCGACGAAAAGAACGGCCGGTTTCACGACAGGAGGCGCAGACCATGCTCGTCAAGAACGTTGTGGCTTCCATAGCTCCCAAGGTTGCGACACAGGAGAAGACGGAGCAGGAGCAGAAGGCCGGCGACTTCCGTTCGGTTCTCGACGCGGCCGCCGCGGGGGAAGCGAAGACATCCGAAGAGACGGTCCGGCCGGACGCGGCTGGCCAGGCGGATGCCGCCCCGACGGCGGAATCTTCCGACTCCGACTGCAGCGGATGCCGGAAGGAGAAGGGTGCGGACTCGATCGTTGGCGCAACGAAATCTTCAGAGGCCTCGGTGACAAATAACGGTGAGTATGCAATCTACTTCTCTTGGTATGTGCGGGTTGCGGACGACGTGGGAAAGGGCGAATCTCCGGCGGTTCGGCTGTTCCACGATGTCGCGGAACGGATCTCGGACGTCTTTCTGAACGGAAGCGGATGGCGCGGCAATCCTGTCCAGGCCCTGCTGGCCGGAACCGAATCCGTCGTTCGGAACGACGCTGGTCAGGTCGGCTCCTACCTCGGCTCGCTGCTCGAATCGGCGAAAAACGGTCTCCAGTCTCTCGTTCAGTCGCTCAACAACGGCCCGTTCTGGCCCGGCAGCACCTCTTCCTCGTCCGCTTCCAGGTCGGCGTTCTCGAGCATGGCTGATACGGCATTCGACACATCGTATATGACGAATATCGCTCTCGCGAAGCTCCAGTATGGGGGGAGATCGGGCAATGGCATCGGCGGCAATCTGAGCGGCCTGGGAAGCTCGGCATCGTCGATCGTCTCCGAGTTGATGAGCGGCTCCGGCCTGAGCCTCGGCTCGTCGATGGCGAAGCCCCTGCCTAGAAACGCGCAGGGTGGGCAGATCGTGATGATTTCGAACGAGAGAGACGCGGCAACTTCCGAAGCATCAGCGGATATCGGAACGGACGAAGCGGCGCGACGGTTCCTCGAAGCGTTCAACGTGTTCGTGGAATCGATCAAACGCGAAGCGTCGCAGAAACTGGTCGCGGCAACCGAAACGGAAAAAGACGCTGAAAGCGATGCGACGAAGGACAGCGCGCCGGAAGAGACGCAGGACGCAGTTCCAAACACGATCACAGCCTGATCAGCAGAATGGTTCGAATACCGCCGGTTTTCATATAGAGTGTCCAGAGGCAGACAAACACCAGATACGACAGATAGAAAGGGATGTAGGATAAGGCAGGCAGATATTCTCAGGTGAACAGCGGAGCATTCCTCGGCCGAAATACTGCAACACGTCACTGCAACACGTCACTCCACCATGTCATCGGACCAGATATCGGAAACGACGCACTCCCGGCCGCGCTCCGGCAGTAAACCCGCGGAATCCCTGGAAAACAGGGTCCGCGGGTTTTTATTCCCGAAAGACCCCTTCGCCACAGAGAAAGAGAGACACAGAGAACATCTCGCCACGATATATCGTGCCTGGCCCGACAGGGCACAACCGTTCGGCCAGAGCTTGTCGAAGGGTGAACGACACGCGTGCTTCGACAGGCTTGGCACGAACGGAACAGCCACGATGCGAGGAAACTCATGCGCTTACCCTGGCATCACTTGCCGAACGTGCCTCGCCCCTGGTAACGTACGGGAAGAGAATGGAATGGGTTTGGGAGGATGCGATGAGGGACTGCCGGGTTATACTATTCGTATTGATATTGATCATCCAGATTCTGGCTGGGCCGGCGCCGGCGGTGGATGCCGGGGCCGCAGTCGGGTGGCC
>JAGOCE010000422.1 GCA_017998915.1 Candidatus Ozemibacteraceae bacterium | reverse complement strand
AAGGGAAACACAAGACGTTGCCGGGAGGGAAAATGAACGACGCAGGATCGTGCACTGCGGAATCCGATGGAAAAGAAACAGCCCGGGTGTTCCCGGGCTGTTTTCAGGAAAGGCCTGAAAGAGACTAGTTCTTGCGCCGGCGACCTTTTGCCGGTTTTTCGGCGTGTTTTAGTGCTTCGACCTCCCGACGGAGGCGCTGGAGCTCCTCGCGAAGCGAATCGTCCGCGTGCGGAGTTGTCTGTGACGATTGCGCCGGGGGCTGTCCGGGTGCGGCATGAGGCTGGGCCGCGGTCTGACCGGGGTAGGGCTGCTGGGGCGGCGTTTGCGACTGGGGAGACTGGGGTTGCGCCGGCTGTTGAGGTGATGCGCCGAAAAAGCCTCCGAACGGCGACATGGTCGGGAAGTTGCCGGGAAGCCAGGGATTCATCATCATGCCGGACATCAGGCGCCGCTGCTGGTCGAGATACCCCTGGAAAGCCTGGGGAAGACCGTTATACAAAAAGTCGCGGACGACGTTGTCCTGCGCGCGGATCATGAGCGTGACGAGATCGAGGGGAAGGTAGTCGGGGCGGGATTTCAGCGTTTCAACGAGGACCTGCCCCATGGTGACCTGGGTGAGATCCTCGCCCGTCTTGTGGTCGAGGATCCGGATCCGCTCGCCGGCCTTGATGCGATCGGCAATTTCGCCGAGCGTGACATGAGTGTTTCGCGTTGCATCATAGATGCGGCGGTTTGGATACTTGCGGAGAATGGTCTCGCCCTGGCCTTCGCCGTGGTGCTTCTGTGTCATCTGGTGCCTCCGGTTCGTGCTGCGGAATGGAGCGACCTTGCTCCTCATGCTGCCTTTCGACAACTATACTGCAATGCGGCCGGAAGGTAAAGGAACTTGTTGTCTCGCAAAATCTCCGGTCACTCCCATCGGCCGGGAATTCTGGTTCCGCAGAACGTGCATGCGCCCTTGCTGATGCGGATTTCCCCGACGGAATACCCGAAGCGCTCGACGACGCGCTTTTTACAGCCCGGACAGAACGTCATCTCCCCCTCGTGGCCCGGGATGTTTCCCAGATAGACATAGCGAAGACCGGCCTGCATCGCCTGTTCCCGCAGCCGCTCGAGCGTGTCGAGCGGCGTCGGCGGAAGGCTTCGCAAACGGTAGGTGGGCATGAATCGTGAGAGGAACAGGCTGATGTCGGGTCCGGCGTGTTCCATGAGCCACCGGAACATGTCGGAGCAGGTGCCGGGGTCGTCGTTCAACGTCGGAACGACGAGCGTGACGATATCGACGAGCGCTTTGCTTCGGGAAAGCTGTTCGATCGTCGAGAGGACCGGTGCGAGATTTCCTCCGCAGACCGAGCGGTAAAAGCGTTCGGTGAATCCCTTGAGGTCGACTTTCATGACATCGAGCCATGGAAGAAGCTCCCTGAGCGGCTCGGGATTGATGTAGCCGCAGGAGATCATGATGTTCGCCAGGCCTGCGGCGTGGGCCGCTTTCGAAGTGTCGAGCATGTACTCATAGAAGATCGTCGGCTCGGTATACGTATAGGCGATGCTCCTGCATCCGTTCGAAACCGCCTCCGCCACGACGCGCTCGGGAGGAAGGTCGAAAAAATCGCACTCTTCGGGCCCGATCTGCGAGATCTGCCAATTCTGGCAGTAACGGCAGCCGAAGAGGCAGCCGGCTGTCGCGATCGAAAAGGAGGTGGTGCCGGGCAGGAAATGGAAGACAGGTTTCTTTTCGATCGGATCGATTGCCACGGAGCAGGGGCGGCCGTACACGAGGGTGCCGAGACGGTTTTCCAGACTGATGCGTGCCTTGCAGAGGCCTCGTTCGAACGGTTTCAGCGTGCAGAAACGAGGACAGAGGTCGCATCGGATCAGCCCTTCTGCGGTGCGCGACCAATACATCGCATCCCGGGGGGTGAGCCCGCCCGCCTCGAGGCTGCGTAGCTTCGCCTCGGCGGCGGCACGGTCATAGACATGTCGACCTGAGCCTCCTTCCGGATGGGCCAGTTTTGGAGAACGCGCTTGCAGGATGCTTCCGGCACGTCCGTCGAGGAGAAGCGCACCGATGCTGGTTCCAGCCGCCACGGTACAGGCGTCGATGAGAAACTGTCGCCTGTTCATGTGATGCCACCCCGGCTTGATTTCGCTTTCGGCCGAAGACTGGCCAGGGCGGTTTTGAGCGTCTCGATGTCGGCAAACAGCGGATTCAGAGGGCAAAGGCTCCGGCAGTAAAATCGGGGCACCAGGGCCGCACCTGCGAGTACCGAAACGGCGAGAAGCGTTCCCCACGCTCCGAGATTTCGAAAAAAGAGTGCCGAGAATGCTTCCGCCCGCTCCAGGGGCAAGTCTTCGACGAACGGAACCAGCAGGAGAACCGTCCAGAGAAGCGCCCGGCCTGGTCCGGATCGGTTTGCAGCGGAAGAACCGGTGGGCGAGATCGAGTGAATCACGTCCTGGAGGCGACCGCAGGGACAGAAATACCGGCAGTAGCCGCGCTTCGAGAGCACGATGGCCGCTGCGGCGAGACCGAGCACCAGACCTGCCTGAGCGGACACCTCGCCTCCCGAAAGGAAGCGGAGATGCGACAGGGAAACGAATGCCGGGGAAAGATAGCCAAGGAAAAAAACGACGATCACCGCGGCAAGGCCGTTTCCGATGAAGCGCTGAACCAATACGGCAAGAATGGCGACGGTGGCGGCAATCAGATAGGGCTGCACGCTTTTCCTACGAGAAGCCGCATACGCCGAATCCTCCGAACGGGGCTGGCCCGGGGAGGCATCTGCAGCGGCAAAACCCTGACGGAGCGACTGGCAGATTGCTTCGACCGAGACGGTGGCGTGTGTAAGTCCTTCGATATCCTCGCCTGGAACGAGGGGGGCATCGGCCGCTTTTCCGGTAAACTGCCCGAGAAACCAGTCGGAATCGATGCCGGCGACAAACGTTGGCGTTTCGTTGTGACCGAGAACGCGCACGCCGGTGATATGGCCCGTGTCGTCGATGCCGGCTACGAGATCGATGGCCCCTGCATATCCTGTCGGGCGGGGAGAGAGAAATGCGCTGAAAACGGCGTGCCATCGAACGACTCCCGAACCGTCGATGCCTTCCAGACGGCATGGCCCGTGAGAAGCGGGGCGCAGCGTGAGCCCGGCCGGGCAGATCGCCCGAGCGGACGATTCCCATGCTGCCGGAAGAGCGCCAGCGGGGGAGGAGGGCGAGGGCGGGAGGCTCGTCGTGGGGACCCCGTGAAGCCAGACGAGAGCCAGCAGGAGAAACGTCACTCCGGCAAAGACGCGGTGTGTCTTCGCTCTCAAAATTCATCCTCTTCGCATCTGTTTCGGTGTATAGTGGAACGACTCCATGATACCCGTTTTCGAAGTGAACCTGAAATGAAATTTCCCGCCCTTTCAGTCATCTTCCCTCTTCTCCTCGACAATCTCACCAGCTCCGAATACGAACTGCGCAAGGCAGCCCTCACGGCAGTGAGCAGGCTGCGTGGGGAAGCCGCTGCCGAAATTCTGTTCGAGCGGTTCAAGAGCGACAACCTCGATGACTATCTGACCTTTGCGCTCAGCAGAATGAGCCCTGACAAGTCGGCAAAGCTGTTG
>JAGOCE010000044.1 GCA_017998915.1 Candidatus Ozemibacteraceae bacterium | reverse complement strand
TGCTTCGCCAGTCGTTCCGGCGCATTCAGGGCCTGTTCCGCCTCGCCGACACCAGCTTCTTCCCCGGCATGCCTCGCCGCGACATGATGGAGTGCGCCCGCACTCTGAGCCAGATCGAACGCGAGATCTCAGACATCCAGTTCCGTCTTCCCGGCATGGCTTCCCATGATGCGGGTCGCGTCCAGCGCCAGATCGGGCAGGCGCGATTCACGCTCGTGACGGATTTCAACGCCCGCGAAGCGCACCGGATCGTTCGCAGCGCGAGCATGGACTTCGACATGATCGTCGATCGCCTGATGATGCGCTGATATTGGCAGATACAAAGAAGCCGGGGTTCCTTTCGGGGAGCTCCGGCTTTCCGTTATAATCGGGTTCTCAATCGCATTCCTGTCGTTCGGTGGTTCCATGCTTCTGGGCGGAGTTGCGTCGGGGTCGTATCCGTAGTACCCTGTCCATGGCGTTCAAACAGAGACAAAACGCCTGCAGAAGAGTGAGAGTATGAGAGAGTTCAGAATCGTTCTTGCCGATGATCATCGGATGTTCAGGGAATGCCTGAAGAACTTCATCGAGTCCTCTGAGGGGCTGCGCGTCATTGCCGAAGCATCGGACGGGAAGCAGCTGACGGACATGTTGAAACGTGTTCCATGCGATATGGTGATCACCGACATCGCCATGCCCGAAATGGACGGTCTCGTGGCGCTAAGAGAAATCAGGCAGCAGTATCCGGATGTGCCCGTGCTCATTCTGTCCATGTTCACCGACTTCGAGCACTTCGAGCAGGCCAAGGCCCTCGGTGCAGCCGGGTTTCTCACGAAGAGCGACGCATCCGACGAAGCCTTGCTTGCCATCCAGGTGATCCGGGCCGGGAAAATGTATGTTTCTCCGGCCGTAACGAGGCTTCTCGGAGAGCGTCAGATCCAGTCGATGAACCAGCCGGGAGCGCCGTCCGTCGAGCTGCTGACAAAGCGCGAAAAGCAGATCATGACGCTGATCGCCAGGGGAAAGACGAGTCGGTGCATCGCGGATGAGCTCAGCATCAGCAGGTTCACCGTCGAGAACCATCGCGCCAATATGATGCGGAAACTCCACCTCACCAATGCGGTCGGGCTGCTCCGGTTCGCTCTCGAGAAGGGGCTCGCGTAACCGTGAAGGATAGCGGTTTTTCACTAGAATATTGGAATATTGCCGGGATTTCGTTGACCCGGCTTTTTATCGTATATTTCACCACAGGTGAAAGTGAGAGGTCACCTGTGATGGAATGTCCTTGCGTATCCCGGCGATAGAAGAGAAATGCCGGGCATGAGGCACCTCCGCCCGCATCCGCGGATTCCATGGCGGGAGGTGTTTTTCTTGAAAAATATATAAATTATAATATATAATGACGAGGATCGGATAATGAAGGGATACGAGTGTTCTCTGTGCGGCTATCTGTATCAGCCAGTGAAGGGGGACCTCCTGCATCATGTCCCCCCCTGTACATCGTTCGCCGATGTTCTCGAAACCTGGGAATGCCCGGTGTGCCACGCCCCCAAACGCTTCTTCCGGGAGCAGCCCGGAGAAGCCGGGGAGGCATTCTTTCACGCATCCCTGCTGAAAAAAGCGTCGTGAAAACGTTTCAGACGGAGGGCATCGATCACGCCGGGAAGGACGAGATCAGCGCCCGAGGGAACCACGAAAAAGCTCAGATGCCGTTTCGCTGGCAGGCACGGATGGTGGCGATCAGGTGTTCCAAGGGGCTCCCCTTGGGGATGTACTCGTAGGCCCCCGCGCTGCGCATGACATCGGCGGCATGTTGCTCGTTGTAGACGGAGAGGGCGATGACCTTGACGGCAGGCATCTCCTTCGAGATGCGGGAGACGGCCTGGATGCCGTCCATCTCGGGCATGTTCACGTCGAGGATGACGACGTCTGGTTGAAGGAGATGGGCTTTTTCGATTGCCTCGATGCCGTTTTCCGCTTCCCCGACCACCTCGATATCGGCTTCCGCCTGGAGCAGGCTGGTTAATCCCTGGCGGACCATCTTGTGATCATCGGCCAGGAGGACGCGGATCGGATCGAATTTCATTTCGACCGCCGGACTTTGAACGCCGTTGGCGGCTTCCGCGGTTTTCAACGGGATGGAGAGCGTGATCTTCGCGCCGTGACCGGGAGCGCTGTCGATGAGAATCGTGCCTCCGAGGTGCAGAAGACGTTCCCCGATGGAGAACAAGCCAAACCCCTTTCTGGTGCCGGGTTTGATCGAATCCGGCGCGAAACCTCGCCCGTCGTCCTCAACGACGACCGTGAACCGGTTGTCGGGTTCGACGGGAATGACCAGCCGCGCCTCTCGGACTCCCGCATGTTTCAACACGTTCAGCATCAGCTCGCGAACGGATTCGAACAAAAATGTCCGTTCTTCGAACGTGGCCGGTTCGCATTTCGTTTGCGAGACGAGATGCATTTTGAAGCAATGCTTTTCTTCCATATATCTGGCCAGCCAGGAAAAGGCGGCGATCATGTCTGGCTTGCTGAGAACGGGGGGGAACAGGTCGATCGTCAGCGTGGTCGTCGCCGTGAGGGCCTCTTTCAGCGTGCTTTCGAGAATCGCGAGCGTGGCGCCATTTTGATGATGCCCGGTTCGCCGGAGCAGGCCGACCTGCATCTGGGCGCTGACGAGCAGTTGCTGAACGTGATCGTGAAGAAGTGTCGCGATTCGCTGACGTTCCCGCTGTTCCGTTCTGATGGAATCGGCGGCGAGTTCGCGGAGATTTTTCGCAAGCTCTCGGACATCCTCGGTTGCCTGTCTCAAGGCATCTTCCGTGTGCTTCCGATCGGTGATATCGAGGATCTGAGACAAGACCGATATCATCTTGCCGTGATCGTCCAGCAGGACGGAGTTGTACCACTCGCAGATGATGATCTTCCGGTCTTTCGTATAATTCCGGTTGCAGGAAAATACATGCCTTGAAAGGCCGCTCGTGAGGCGTTCCGAAACCCTGTGAACATGGGGAATGTCGTCTTCGAAGATCATGTTGAGGTCCAAAAGCTTTCTGCCGAGGATTTCAGCGGCGTTCCAGCCGAAGATCCGTTCGGCTTCGCCGGACCAGCGGGTCACGACGAAATTCGTGTCCCATTCGATGATCCCCAGCGGAGAGTTGTCGGTGTGGAAGGCCAGCCGCTGTTCGCTTTCACGCAGGAATTCCGCGACCTGTTTATCCCTGGTGATCTCATGAACGATGACGACTGAACCGATGATCTGGCCGTCTTGAGAGCGAATGGGACTGAAATTGTATCTTCCCGTCCAGGTTTCGCCGGTGCTTCGAAGGCGGAGGGTGTACTCGACGTTTTCGCCCCGTTCACCTCGGAGTGCCCGCGGCACTGCCCACAGTTCTGAGGAAGCCGGCGTTCCATCGGCGAAGAAGGCATCGAAGCGGCTGAAACATTCGGAAATGCGTCTCGAACATTCTTCCTTGCTCTTGAATCGATGATAGGTGGCGAAGGCTTCATTGAACTCGACGATATTCCCATCGGCATCGGAAATAAAAACGGCGTCCGACATGTTCGCCAGGGCGGATTCCAGCATCTTTCTGCTGCAATTCAGGTCGTCTTCGATTTGCGTCTGCCGTTTGGCGGAATCCGGGTTTGACGGGGCGGGTGGGCGTTGCGCAGCCGCTGGGATCGGTCCGCATGGTTCGTCAAGCTTCCGTTCGAGTTCAGAGATCCTCTGCCGAAGCTTCTGCATCTCCTGCAGAAGACGGGCTTTCGTCATATTCTCTTCATTCATGGTGCCGTCTCATTTCCATCGATACTATATCGTGCCATACAAACTCACGGATGGGAAAATCGACACGAATGGGTGTCGTATCGGCATCTTGTGTCATATCATGAAGATTCATTGCATTCCATCTCGAGAGAGGAGAAGCGTCCATGCAGGACCATGATGGGATAAAATCGTGTTCCATTTGCAAACACCTTCCGGAATACCAGAAGGTGGAGTTGCTTCACGGGACGGAGCTGCTTCCTGCTGAGGTTGGCAGGCTGCGCATCGTCGGGGGAGCGGGAATTTATGGCGCCGACCAGATCCGCGTCTGCCAGGAGTGCGGAACATATTACCGGTTCATCCACGATCACGATTCCGAGGCCGGGATGGGGGAGGGGTATACCGACGAGATGATCGGCCGGCTGACCGTCGGACAGGCGCTCGAGGCGCTTCGTGAGATCGAACGCGGCTTGCATGCGTCGATCGCGTGGTGGGCGGGGGAAGTCGCGAAAGGGAGCGGGGCTCATGCAGAGCGCTTCCTCGCGGAAAAGAAGATGGAGCTCGAGCAGGTTTCCGCCGAAATCGTAAAACTCAGCCTGTGATGCGCCGCCGGGACTGCCCCAACAATCCACCGGAGTAAAGATTCGTTCGGTATTTCAGATAATTTTGATTTTTACCGAAGTATAGGTGGGATACTCTGAAAGCGAGGCGCACATTCCGACGAAGACTCCGAAGGAAATGCGTGACTTGTTTTCGGGGGGTGCGATATCCTTACAGGATAGAATTGCCCTCGTGCGTATGAAACGCGGGAAGCTGGAAGACAAGGACGAGACTGCATGCCATTCATTGTCGGATTTTTGATCGTCTTCGGGTCCATATTAACAGGGTATCTGGAGGCAGGCGGGAAGATCGGCCCCCTCATGCAGATCGCTGAATTCATCATCATTGGCGGCTCCATGTTCGGAGCCATCGTCATCGGCAGCGGATTCGGCGGAGTGAAGTCGGCTGTGGCTGGTGTCATGAGCCTGTTGAAACCGAAGGTCTATGACAAGGCAAAATATCGAGAATTGATGGAAATGCTGTATGCCCTGTTCGACTTGGCGAGGCGCGAAGGCATTCTCGCCCTCGAAGGCCACATCGACAACCCCACCAACAGCGAAATCTTCAAGCGCTTCCCCAACATCATGGCGAACCATCACGCGGTCGAATTCATCTGTGATTCGCTTCGCATGATCGTGACGGGCGGTATTGCCGACAACGAGATCGAGCGCATCATGATCGACGATCTCGATGTCGTTGCGGAAGAGGAGCTGATTCCATCGAGTATTTTCGCGACGGCGGGCGACAGCTTGCCAGGGTTCGGCATCGTGGCGGCCGTTCTCGGCATCGTCATCACGATGCAGGCGATCAACGGCCCGCTCGAGCAGATCGGCTTCAAGGTGGCGGCGGCACTCGTCGGAACGTTCCTCGGCATTCTGCTTGCCTACGGTGTTTGTAACCCGATCGCGAAAGCGCTCGAAAACCAGGTCAAGGATGCGGAAGCATACATGGCGGTTATTCGGTATTCTCTCGATGCGTTTTCCCGCGGATATGCCGCGAAGATCTGCATCGAAATCGCCCGGCGGCATGTGCCACCCCGGCACCGGTCGAGCTTCGAGGAGACGGAGAAGTTCCTCTCCGCAAAGGGAACGGGCGGCTGAGCCTGATCTGAAGGCACACGACAGGAGGAATACCCATGGCCAGAAAGCATGGCGGCGGTCATCATGGCGGTGCCTGGAAGGTGGCGTATGCCGACTTCATCACGGCCATGATGGCGTTCTTCCTCGTGATGTGGGTCATCGGTCTCAACCCGAACTCCAAGAAAGTCATCGAGGATTTTTTCAAGACGCCGCTCAGCTCGACGGCTGACCTGCTCTTTTTCAACGGTTTCAAGCCGAAAACGTATCCCGTGCCATTCAACGTGGCGTGGCCGAACGTCACCAACCCGATTTCCATGCCCAAGCCCCGGCCACTCAAGGATGCAAAGAATATCGCGGGGCTCAAGACCGAGCTGAAAAGCATGCCCGGCTATTCGACGAATGTCCGAATGAGCATCAACGAGGAGGAGATCCGCATCGATCTCGTCGACAACCAGCAGGCCAGCCTTTTTGGGACGATCAACGAGCGGTTCACCCCCCACGTGAAGCAGATGCTGACGCACCTTGCGGGTATCGTCCGAGACATGCCGAACCGGCTGGCCATCGAGGGCCATACCAACAGCGTTCCTTACCAGGGACCGAACGGGGAGTCGAACTGGGAACTCTCGACCGAACGTGCGAACATGGCCCGTATCCTCCTCGAGCAGAACGGCGTTCCCAAGGGCCAGATCATGGAGATCCGAGGCTGCGCCGATCAGAAGTTGATCGAGAAGCTCGATCCCCTGTCCTATACGAACCGGCACATCTCGGTCATCGTGAAACGAAAAGTGCCCTTCTACGGGGATGTGAGCGAAGTCTTCGGGGAATGATCGGAACCGCCAGATGCTGAGCAGCGACGAACGCAGGCGGCTGTTCCCGGTCACCGAAAAGTGGATCTATCTGAACCATGCCGCCGTCGGCCCCCTGCCGTCCTACGGACGGGACGCGGCTGAGCGGTATATCGCCGCTCTTTCGATCGACGGCGAGAAACACTGGGAACGAACCGGGGCGCTGATAGAGGAGTTGCGGGGCATGCTTGCCGGCGCTCTCCGGATGCCGGCGAACGGCATCGCCTTTACGCGCAACGTCTCGGAAGGCCTGTCGATTCTCTCGTCTGGCCTCGACTGGCAGCCGGGTGACAATGTCGTCCTGCCGAGCGTCGAGTTCCCCGCCAATGTCTACCCCTGGATGAACCTCGAGCGGCTGGGCGTCGAACTCAGGCGCGTCGATCCGGTCGACGGACGCATCCCGGTAGATAGTATAGCTAATACGATAAATGATCGCACGAGGCTCGTCTCGATCAGCTCCGTCCAGTTCTTCAGCGGCTTCGTCGCCGACCTGCCCGCGATCGCCGACGCGTGCCGGAAACGGGGCGTGCTGCTGTGTGTCGACTGCATCCAGCACCTGGGCGCCCTGCCACTCGACATGGCGGCGTCGGGGATCGATTTTCTGGCCGGCGGCGGTCACAAGTGGCTGATGGCGGGTGAGGGAATCGGCTTCGTTGCGTGCCGTCCCGAGCTCGCGGAGCGGCTGCGGCCCGGCCTGATCGGGTGGCAGGGTGTGCGGCAGTGGGAAGACTTTTTCGACCAGCGGCTCGATTTCAAGGAGGGCGCGCTGCGGTTCGAGACCGGGACGCTCTCGGCCCTCGGCATTCATACGCTGCACGCCTCGCTGAGAGTGCTTGCATCGTTCGGCGTCGACCGGGCCGCGGACCAGGTTCGGGAGAACGCGCGGCTCGTGCGGCGCGGCGCATTGCGGCGGGGCTTCGAACTCGCGCTTCCCGAGGCGGAAACGGCATCGGCGGCCGGAACGTCGGGCATCACCTCGTTCCGGATCGACGGGGTATCGGCTTCGGACACGGCGCTGAAACTTCGCGGCATGGGCGTCCAGATCTCGGCCCGACAGGGATACTTCCGGGTCTCGCCGCATTTCTACAACACGCCGGATGAGATCGAGGAGTTCTTCGCCCGACTGGATGCGCTCGTGGGTTGAGATGGCGCAAATCCCGCATCGGATGGAATGATATATGGATAGAGATACATTACTGACCGATGTGATCATGCACCACTCGCCGTTCGCGTGGTGGGAATGGGATGTGATTCACAACAGGGTCGAGTTCAACGACTTGAAGGTGACGGCGCTCGGCTACCGCGTCGAGGATTTTGCCGGGAAGGGGTACCAGGCGTTCACCGAGATCCTGCACCCCGACGATTACCAGAAGGCGATGGATGCGATGACGGACTTGCTGACCGGCCGAAAGAGCATCTACCAGACCGATTATCGGATCCGCGACAGTGAAAACCGGTATCACCGGTATATGGACCGCGGCGTCATCATCGATACGATCGGCAGGAAGATCTCGCGGGTGCGCGGCATCGTCATCGATCTCGGCCACGAACAGGAGATCGGGACGAACGTCGACGGCATCGCGGACCTGCTCCAGAAACATGCCGCCGACAGGGAAACCCTTCTCGTCGTCTGCGCGGGCTGCGTCCGGCTGAAGATCAACAAGGACGAGTGGACCCCGCTCACCAAAGGCCTGGCGGCGGCGATCACGGACACCGTCTCGCACGGCATCTGCCAGGACTGCCTGCATGCCCTGTATCCCGAGCTTGCCGACAGGGTCCTGGAGAACCTGGCGAAGTGAGGAGCCTGCTCAGGCCGGATTGACCGGGCCGAGCTTTTCCTGGGCTATCTGGCGGATCGCGCGCAGATCGAGTTTGCCGGTTCCGAGCATGGGCAGTTTGTCGACATGTACGAAACTGTCGCGGCGCGGGATGAAGAGGTTGGGAAGGCCGCTCGCGGTCATTTTTTCGAGAATGGCGGGAACGCGGCCCTCATCGAGGGTGTGAAGCACGGCCAGCCGCTCGCCCTTGCGCTCATCCGGAATCGCCGTCACGGCGAACGTCATCACGTCGAGGCCCGAGGCAGCCTGGAGCGCCTCTTCGACGCGACCGTGGGGGACCATCTCGCCGCCGATCTTCGAGAAGCGGGAGAGCCGGTCGGTGATGCGTACGAACCCGTTCTCATCCATGACGGCGATGTCACCCGTCACATACCAGCCGTCGCGGAGCGCCTTCGCCGTCAGATCCTCGCGGCCGATGTATCCCTTCATGACGTTGGGGCCGCGCACGAGCAGCATGCCAGGCTTGCCGTGCGGAAGCGGTTCGCCGGTGTCCTGGTCGACGACGCGGATCGAGAGGCCGGGCACGGGGTGGCCGACGAAACCGCGCCGGGAGCCGAACTGATAGATGCCGCGGCCACGGAAGTCGAGCGTGCTGACCGTGATCGCCGGGGCACACTCGGTCGCCCCGTAGCCCTCGATCGGCCGAATGCCGAACTTCTCTTCGAACGCGTTTGCGACCTTGTCTGGAAGCCGTTCGGCGCCGGTGAGGACGATACGGAGGGAGCCGAACTGACCTGGGGTACATCGTCTCATATATATTTGAAGGAATGTAGGTGTTGCGATCAGCATCGTCGCGCCGAATTTTTCGACGAGGCCGCCGATCGCGACCGAGTCGAGGGGGTTCGGGTGGAAGACGAGGCCGATGCCGGTGCGGAGGGCGAACCACATCGACATCGTTCCGAACGAGTGGAAAAGGGGCAGGACGCCGAGGAGCGTGTCGGAACTGTCGACCGTGAGCACCTGGGCGACGCCCTCGACGTTGCTGCCGATATTCCAGTGGCTTAGCATGACGCCTTTCGGCTCACCGGTGCTGCCGCTGCTGAAGATGATCGTCGCCGTCTCGTCGACGTCGGGCGTGCGTTCGGCGCCGGCGATGTGTTCGAGGAGGCGGATCGGGGCGGTCAGGGCGAGGGCGAGGGCGGACAGCCGGTCGAACCGCGAGATGCCCGCGGCGATATCCTCGAGATACAGCGGCTGAACCGTGTCGGGGAGGCTGATTGCTGCTTTCTCGAGGAACGTGCGGCTCGTCAGAACCGTTTTGAGGCCCGCCTGGCGAGCCGCGGACGCCATGCCGGCCGGGCCGGCCGTCCAGTTCAGGTTGACGCTGACGCGGCCGCCGAGCGCCGCGGCGACGTTCGTCCAGGCGCCTGCCGTCGTGGTGGGCAGGAGGAGACCGACGTTCTTCTGGCCTTCCCAGTGGGGGCGCAGGGCGCGCGACAGGGCGATGATCGAGGCGAGGGCTTCGATGCGGGAGGTGTGCCAGGTGTTGATGTCGCCGGCGGCGAATCTCCAGGGGCGTGTCCGGAGCGTGCGGATCGCGTAGTGATGGAGCGGGCGGGCGTCGGCGCGGCGATGTTCCCAGGCCGCGGTGCCCATTTCCATGACGATCTGACGCACCTGGGCGACTCGAGTCTCGGCGGGGAGGGGCGTGCCGAAGGCGACGGTGACGGGGTGGGGATAGCGCTCGGGGAGTTTGGTGAGAAACCGGCCGCTTGAGCGGCTGTAGACGCTGCCCCAGACGCGATCGAGGTGGATGGGGATGATGGGCGCCGTGCGGCCCTTGATGATGCGCTCGAGGCCGCGCCGGAAGGGGAGCATCATGCCCGTGCGCGTCACCTCGCCCTCGGGGAAGATGCAGACCAGCTCGCCCTCGTCGAGCGAAGAGCCGGCGTCGCGGAGGGCCTTGAGAACGACCCGAAGGCCCCCGGTGCTCGAGACCGGGATGACGTGGAGGGCGCGCATGAACGGGTTCAGAAGCCAGTGGTTGTAATACATCTCGTCGACGATGAAGCGAACGGGCCGGTCGGTCGAGGCGATCACCAGGAAGCCGTCGATGAACGAGACGTGGTTCGAGACGAGCAGGGCGCCGCCCTCGCGGGGGACGTTGACGCTGCCGAGGATGGTGAGCCGATAAAATACATTTGTCGCTAGAACGATGACGAGCCGGAGCAGGAAGTCGGGCAGCAGCCACAGCGCCCAGAGGGTGCCGCCCGTCGTCAGCAGGGCCGTGCAGAGGATGATCTCGCGAGCGTCGAAGCCGGTGTTGGCGAGCAGGCCCGCGCCGAGCGAACCGGCGACCGTGCCGCCGAAGATGAACACGTTAGCGAGGGCGATGACGGCGCCGCGGCGGTGGGCGGGTGAGCGCCACTGCATGATCGAGTCGAGCGGCACGAGGATGAGCCCGCTCGAGACGCCGAGGACCGTCATGACGAGGAGAGTCCCGGCGATGCCGGGGCCGAAGAGGCCGAACAGCACGGTGAAGGCGGCGATGCCTACCGATCCGAGCGGAATGAGACCGTATTCGACGTTGGGGCCGGAAAGGCGTGCAGCGAGCATGCTTCCGGCGGCGACGCCGATGCCGTAGAGTGCCATGGGCAGGCCCGAGAGGGTGTCGGAATTGGCGCTTCCGGCCGTGATGGCTTTCGCGTAGACGAGGATATCCTGACCGAGGAGGCTGACGATGCCCCAGAACAGGATCGAGCCCATGACCGACAGGCGAAGGACGCGGTCGGAGGAGAGGATCGACCAGGCGTCGCGCACTGACTCGACCACGCCGACCGGTTCCGCCGTCGCCGGCTGGACCTTCGGGATGCTCATCGAGGCGAGCCAACCGCCAGTTGCGCAGAAGGTCAGGACCGCCCCGGCGATCCAGGGGCTGCTGCCGGATGCGTCGAGCAGGAAGCCGCCGAGCGCCGTTCCCACGATGATCGCGAGGAACGTCCACATCTCGAGGAGGCCGTTTGCGTGGGCAAGTTTCTCGTGCGGCACGAGCTCGGGGATGATGCCGTATTTCGACGGGCTGTACAACGCCGACTGGAGCGACATGAGACCGAGCGCCAGAAACAGCGGCCATGTCGAACCGCCAACGGCCAGCGATACCGTTCCCCCGAGCAGCACAAGCACCTCGAGCAGTTTCAGCCAGACGATGACCGACCGCTTGCTGAATCGGTCGGCGATCGGCCCTGCAGGAAGCGAAAAGATGGCGAGCGGCAGGGTGTACACAACGAAAGCGACCGTCGCCTGCGATTGAGACGCCGTCTCGAACGCCGCCGTCCCCGGCGTGAGTCCAGCCGTCGCCGCCCGCATCGACAGCAACGCCACGACCATCTTCCACGCATGATCATTGAACGCCCCCAAGAACTCGGCCAGCAACAGTCCCGTAAGGGGAGAACGGGATGAAGGTGTCGTGACGGCGGTCTGATGATCGCTCATGTCGAAATTCCTCTCGATACTCATGTGTGTGCCTGCCACGTTCATAGTAGCCTGTTTTCAAACGGTGTTCCAGTCTTGAATACTGCATGACATACGCCTGATTCGCATTTTCGTTCGTGCCGGGCCTGTCGAAGCACGAGTCTCATTCACCCTTCGACAGGCTCAGGATGAGCGGTTGAAGGTTCCAATAGACACGGCTCGTTTTCAGATTCTGCGGTTGTGAACATTGATGTGCTTGCCTGGTGATCCGCCAAAGAGAGTTGCAGGTTGTCGGAGTTGGTGTACACTGTGCGGCATGAGCGCGTGGAAGTTTCGGACGAAGGTCGTGGGGGCACTGCTGCTGGCGGTGCTGGGGCCGCTGATGCTGTTTGGAGCGGCGACCTGGCGGCTGGTCGAGCGGTCGGTGCGGGATGATGCGGTTGCGTTGCACCAGGCGATCCTGCGGGGGGTGACCTCGGGAGTCGAATTGTACATCGGGGCGCGACGGGCGCGGCTCGAAACACTGGCAAGACAACCGGATGTGCAGAGCCTCGACCCTGAGCGGGGGCGTGCGGCGTTGGCCGAGTTCGTTGGCGAAGAGCCGTTTTTCCGTGGGGCGGCGGTGGCCGATGCGTCATCGACCGTCCGGGCAGGGTTCAGCCGAGACGAACGAGAAATCCTCTGGCACGCCGGCGAGATGATGACCCTGTCTCCGGCGACGGATACTCTGCTGATGCAGGTTCCCGTGAACTCGTTCACGGATGAGGGGGTGCGCATCGGGACGCTCGTCGCGCGCGGCACCTTGTCTGGGCCGGATATCCAGGATATTCTCGACACGCTTCCCGTGCCGGAGAACGAGTATGTCTGCCTGCTCGCGAGGACAGGCGAGATCACCGCGAGACGCGGCGCAGGGCTTCCGGCCGGGGCGCGGCGGTTCGTGTTGCCCGCCTCTCTCGTGGCGTGCGCCGACGGCCTGACCGAGACGACCTATACGTTGCCCCTGAAACACGGGGCGAGAAATGATCTCGTTTCTCTTACCTGGCGACCGGCCCTCAACGGCTGGGTGGCGGCCGGAACTCCGGCGGCCGACGCATTCCGGCTGATCGGCACGCTCAGGGCGAACTTCGGTCTCGTGCTGCTGCTCGCGGTCGTACTGGCGGTCGTTGCCGGGGCCTGGGTCGCGGCGTCGGTCACGAGCCCGATTTCGGCATTGATGGGGGGGCTGGCGAAGCTGCGCGCCGGAGAGTTCTCGCACCGGGTCGAGATCGGCACCGGTGACGAGCTTGACGAGGCGGGGAAAGGGCTCAACGCGCTCGCCTCGGTATTGCAGAAGAAAATCCTGATCGGTTCTATATGGGAGCGTATACGAAACGAGCCGAAACCACCGGCCGACACGAAAAAGTGACCGGCCTGCTTCCGCCCGCCGGGGTGCTGATGATCGGGCTGTTCAGCCTGCTCCTCCGCGCGACGGTCAACATCTTCTTCATCGTGGGCCAGACGCTGTTCTTCAAGACCGCCGGCGTGACGGGCCTGCCGTATGTCTACGCGGTGATGAACGTCGTCTATATCTCCCTCCAAGCCGGTGCCGTGCGGCATCTCATCGGCTCGTCGGGAACCTACCTGCAGCGTCTTTCGGCTGCCTTCTTCGCCATCGCCTTCGTGCGTCTGTTCGCGACGGTCGGCGATTCGGCCTGGCTCGACACGGGCTTCCTGCTTGCCGTCATGGTGTATGAACTGTTTTTCAACCAGTTCTTCACGCACTGGTTGAATGAGGTGCTGCCGCTCGACGAGGGCAAGCGGTATCTGCCGTTCATCAACGGCTGCGGCAGTCTCAGCTTCATTCTGAGCGGCGTCGTGATGCGCCTTGCCCTTTCGGTCGCGAGTCTGCCGACCGTGATGACGGCCGACGTGTTCGCCTTCGGGGGAGCAGCCGCGCTGTTCCGATTCGTCCGGGGGCGCTTCAGAGAACGATCGGAATCGGTCTCGCCGGCCTCGCCGGCGCCCGCGTCCGAACAGTCGGGAACCGACGCCGCTGCTTCCGGCCCGGACGTCGGGCATTCCTTCGCGAATCGACTTGCCTTCTTGGCCCTGCTGTTCACCCTGTCGAAATACTGGCTCGACTACCAGTATTCGCGCTCGATCACGACAGCCTACGACACACCCGAACGGCTTGCCTCGTTCATCGCGACGTTCACGGCCTGCACCGATGCGCTGGTCCTGCTGACACAGATGGCCGTTGCCGGCTTCGTCATGAAGTCCGTGCGGCTGACTCGCATTCTCGTGTTCCTGCCGGTTATGGTCGGGCTCGCCGCCTTCGCATCGATGGGCGGGGCGTTTTCCGCCGTGCTGGCGACGCAGTTTCTCTTCACCTGGCTTGCGAAATCCTTCCACCATTCGGCGATGTCGCTCATCGTCGGTGTGCTGCCCGCAAAACCTCGCCTGAAGGCGCTGAGCACGATCGGCATCTGCGCCTCGGCAGGCTCGATGGCTTCCGCCCTCCTGCTGATGGCTGTCCAGAACAGCCTCACCCCGGGAATCGCGTTCGGGAGCCTCGCGCTCGTGCTCGGCCTGATGGCTGCCTCCGTGCTTCCGCTCGAACGGGCATGGGAAGCTGCTCTCGGGCGTATCCTCGACGGCGAGGCCGCAGCCTCCGGGCGCGGTGGGAGGGTGATCGCGATCGAGTCGCTGCGGGCCCTCTCGCCGGCCGAACGTCTTCAACGACTCGAGACCTTGCTTCGCGGGACCGAAGAGGAGCGGCTCGCGGCGCTGGAACTCCTCGAGGGCATTCCGCGCGCCGCCTGGCAGCAGCCTTTGGTCGATCTCCTTCGGGCGGAGACGTCGCCGACTGTCCGCGCAGGCGTCGTGCGGCGGCTTCTGTCGGGCGACGGGGCCATTTCTCGATGGGTTGGCGCGGACCTCCTCTCCGCGGGGGAAGCCGACCCCCGCGTTCTCTCGAACCTCCTCGAGGGCCTGGCCGACATCGACGCTGACCGGGCGTTTCTGCCCTGGATTCGAACCTGTCTCGACCACCCGCATCACCGTGTCCGCGCCGCGGCTGCCGAAGGCCTCGTCCGCCTGAGCGGCGAGGCCGGCGATGTCGAAACCGGCCTGCGCACGCTGTCCGGCATGAGTCATTCGACGGAGCCCATCCAGCGCGCGGCCGCAATCGCGGTTCTCGGGCGGCTCCAGCACGAGGTATTTTTCGCCGAGCTGACCTCCGGCCTCTCGGACCCGGACGAGCGTGTTGCGGGCCAGGCGATCGCCGCCCTGGGGCGGCTTCCGCTCCCCGAGACCGGCCAGGTGCTGAGAATGGCTGCCGAGAAGCTTCCGAAACGTCTTGCCCCGGAAGCCGAGGCGGCGGCCCAGGCCATCGAGATGCTGACCTGCAGGGGCATTTCCCAAGTTGTCGAAATGCTTGACCCGGCCGAGCGTGCCCAGGTCGTGAATCGGCTGGGAACATGGCGGCATGATTCCAGGATCTATCTTCTGATCCGCGCCCTGCAGATCGAATCGGACGGCCTTCGCGCTGCCCTCGCCGAAGCGATCGAAAAGGTCGGTTCGCCCGCCGTTCGAAGCCTCATTACGCATGGGTTCGGACAAGACGGAAGCAAGGTCGTCTGGCTCGCGGAAAGGGTTGCCCCCGAGATTGCCGGGCTTGCCGTGCAGGACCTGGCGGACGTGGCGCTGCTTTTGCGATTGATGCGGGAACACGGGGCTCATGACCTGATCGGAACGTTGCTGGTTCCGCTGCTCGATGGCATCGAGCGGGATATCGCCGATACGGCGGTGCAGTCCGTCGAATCCGATCTGCGGCTCAGGCTGGCCATCACCGCATCCTCCGCAAGGGCGTCCGATCCGGCCGGGGTCGTTGACGCGCTCGAGCGGGCATTGCGCGGCGACCGTTTCATCGCTTCGCTTTCCTGGGAATATCTCGATCTTCAGCTCGGCATCGATGTGACGGATCGGCTCAGGCGGTTGATGAAAACGGTCGTCTCGGCCTCCCCGACATCTGGTAAAATCACCCAACACCCATGACGAACGGATTCATGCACAGGATCGGAAGACTCGCGGCCTCGGCCGCGTTCTGTCTCATGCTGGCGCTTGCGACAGGCTGTGGGGAAGGCGACAACGGCGGCGGCCTTCGTCTCGAGGTCGACGATCGGCTTCCCGTGCAGTTCGGCGTTTTTCCCTTCCTCGAGCGTGGCGAGCTCGAAAAGGCCCTGGCTCCATTGACGGGGTATCTGGCCGCAAAACTGTGCCGGGAGGTCCGGATCCAGGTCGTCGCGGATTACGCTGATCTCGAGCGCCTCGTCAGACAGCGGCGTATCGATATCGGCTGGTTTTCGCCCCGTTCGAGGCATGGAGGCGCGCAGGGGGTCATGATTCCCGTCTGCCGCCCGCGGACCCGTTCAGGGAGTTACCAGGGGCTCATCATCGCGAGGCGTGCATCGGGGGTCACGAACCTGGCTGGCCTGGCCTCGGGAAGCTTCGCCTATGTCGATCGCGGTTCGAAAAGCGGATTCCTGTATCCGAACCGTGTGTTCGCAGAGCGGGGGATCGATCCTCTCCGGTTTTTCCGGTCGATTGTCTGGGCCGGAAACCATGAAACCTGCGTCAGAGGTGTCATCGACGGCAGGTGGGACGCAGCCGCCGTGACGTCGCTCGTCCTGAAGAACAGTCCTGCGTCCGTGACAGAAAACCTCGTCGTTCTCGCAACGACCACGGCAATTCTGACCGATCCCATCGTCATACGTGACGGCTTGCCCGGCCTGGGAAGCGAGACGATTCGAGGGCTGTTTTCCGGCATGGCTTCAGATATGGAAGGGGAGCGCGTCATCGCGAGTCTGTCCGTATCGTTCGGTATCCTCGGCTTCGATCTCCTGACGGAGGACGAGCGATGAAGTTCAGCGGGCCGGCCGGACATCCCGGCCAGGGAATTCGGGAAGAGGGGCCCGCCCATTTCCCGTTCTCCGTCGGCCTTCGTCCACGAACGGATGAAGCGGAAGGATCGGTTCATCTCGTCTGTTTCGACCGCAAAGAGCGGAAAACCATCCTCAGCCGCATGAACGTACGAGACGAGAAACCCCTCGCCGGCTCGTCGTCGCCCGTTGTTTCCGGCACGCTCGACGAGCATGAGGTGACGCTGCTTCGCCTGCCGTTCGGCGACGATCCCGATCTGCTCGGGCGGGTCGTGAAAGAATATATATTAGTATATAAACCTTCCTATGTTCTTGCGCTCGGTTCCTGCATGGCGTTTTCCGAGGACCTTCGAACGGGCGACGTGCTCGTGACGCGGCGGGCGATCTTCGAGGACGCGGACGTCGAGATTCCCCGGATTCCTGTCTATGAAACCCTCAGGCGGGCGATTCCCCATCATGTCAGGGTGAGGGACGCGACGACGCTGACGGTGCGAACATTCGTGGATTCGCCCGAGGAGCGGGAGCGGTTGCGCGCGTTGCACCCGGAAGCCGAGATGCTCGAGATGGAGGACTACCACCTCGCCAGGGCTTTCGGCGAGGCCGGAATCGGCTTTATCAGCCTTCGAGCCGTCACGGACCGGGGAGACTTCGGGGAGCATATCGGCAATCTCGGCCTCGCGATCGACCGAACGCTTCTCCTGGCGCGCCGGATG
>JAGOCE010000421.1 GCA_017998915.1 Candidatus Ozemibacteraceae bacterium | reverse complement strand
GCCGGCCGGCCGGCCCGTCTCGATCGCCGATGCGGGGGCCGCACCGTTCGCGATCGACCAGTATCTGGTGGCGACGCCCTCGCGCACCGTCCTGGTCCCGGTTCGAGGTGACTCGATGATCGAGGCCGGCATCTGTGAGGGTGACGTGGCCGTGGTCGAGTGCGAGGCCCGGGCTGCGCCTGGCGACATCGTCGTGGCGGTCGTCGACGGCGAATACACGCTGAAAACGCTCGAGAGCGAAGCCGGCCGGTACGTTCTGAAACCCGCCAACGCGCGGTACGAAACGATTCGCCCGAAAGGTCGCCTCGAGATCTTCGGCGTTGTCGTCGGCCTCATCCGCAAATATCGCAAATAACCCCCAAAAACGGCCGTGCGCCTGTGGGGGCGGGTTTCAAACCCGCTCCTACGATGCAAAACAGAAATTGTGATCGATATGCGTGAAAATCTGATGATGGTCGAATGTCCCTGGCACACGCGGGAGTTCGCCGGCGCCGGGGGATTGCTCGCGCGGCCGGTGCCGGCGGGGTTTCCGTCGCCGGCCGATGATTACGTCGAGGCACGCATCAGCCTCGATGAGCACCTGGTGCGGCATCGCGAGGCGACGTTCTTTCTGCGGGTCGAGGGCGACTCGATGCGGGGGCTCGGCATTTTCGACGGCGATCTCCTGGTGGTCGATCGGGCGCTGGTTCCCATCGACGGGAGCGTGGTCATCGCCGTGGTCGACGGGGCGTTCACCGTCAAGCAGTTGTACCGCACGTCTGGCGGCGGCGCGGTTCTGAAGGCGGCGAACCCGGCGTATGCCGATATCGCGGTCTCTGCAGATTCCGAACTCGTCGTCTGGGGGGTGGTCAGATGGACGATTCACCGGGTATGCCCATGGAACGACGAAATATCGCGCTGATCGACGCGAACAATTTCTACGTCTCCTGCGAACGGGTGTTTCGGCCCGATCTCGAGGGGCGGCCGGTAGTCGTGCTGTCGAACAACGACGGCTGTGTCGTGTCACGATCGGCCGAGGCGAAGGCAGTCGGCGTGCCGATGGGCGCGCCGTGGCATCAGCAGGCCGTTCTGGCGCGCGAGCACGGCATCATCGCGCTGTCGAGCAACTACGCCCTGTATGCCGACATGTCGAACCGGTTCATGCGGCTGCTGGCTCGCTTCAGCCCCCGCCAGGAAGTCTACTCGATCGACGAGTGTTTCCTCGACCTTGGTGACTTCCGAGGACAGCCGGCCGGCGAGGCTGTTCGGATGGGGCATCGCATTCTCTCCCTGATACGACGCCAGGTGGGGCTGCCGGTGTGCGTCGGCATCGGTCCGACCAAGACGCTGGCGAAGCTCGCCAACCGTATTGCGAAAAAGGTTCCCGAACGTCGTGGCGTCTGCGACCTTGGCCCGATGCCCGATGAAGAGCGCGACGCGCTGATGGCGCGCATTCCCGTCGACGACGTCTGGGGCGTCGGGTACAGATTCGCGATCCGGCTTCTTTCGATCGGCATTCGCACGGCTCTCGACCTTCGACGTGCCGACCAGATCTTCATCAGGTCACGTTTCAACGTCGTCCTCGCGCGCACGGTGGCCGAGCTGAACGGTGTTCCCTGCATCGACCTCGAAGAGCTGACGCCGCCGAAGCAGCAGATCATCTCCTCTCGCTCGTTCGGGGTGCCGATTCGCGACGTCGCTTCTCTCGAAGAGTCGGTCGTGGCCTATACGACTCGGGCGGCCGAAAAACTGCGCCGCCAGGCGTCAACGGCAGGTCTTGTAACGGTGTTCCTGATGACGAACCGGTTCCACGAGAGCGAAGAACAGTATCACGCGTCGCATACCGTCGCCCTGCACGAGGCTTCCGACGACACCCGCAGGCTCGTGGCCGCGGCGGTCGGGGCGCTGCGGGCCATCTACAGGTCTGGGTTCGCGTATCACAAGACCGGGATTTTCCTCGGCGAGATCCATGACCGCGATATCCGCCAGCCGTCCCTGTTTTTCTCGCCCACGGACGCCGAGCGTGAGCGAGGCCGCGCGCTCATGGCGGCGATCGACGCGGTGAACGCCGCCTACGGTCGCGGCACCGCGCGCTTTCTGGGCGAAGGAACGTCCAGACCCTGGAAACTCCGGTCGCAGTTCCGCTCGCCGAAGTATACGACCAGCCTCGCTGATATTCCGGTCGCCCGGGCGGTCTGACGCGAATCGGGGCGAGTGCTTGAGTTTTCGTTCGTGCGCGGCAGGATCGAACGTGAACCACAGATCACAAAGATCAGTTCACCCCAGAGCCGCAGAGGAAAAACTGATAAAACCCCTGTTTGCCCTGGACCTGTCGAAAGACGAGAGCCTCTCGTGCTTCGCTGGGCTCAGCACGAACGGGAGGCGAAACGAAGAAAAATTTCATTGTAGCTGCCGATATGATATACTTGACGGCACGAGCCCCCCTGCAAAAGGGTGAAAAGTGAGCAGGAACGTGAGAACGGATACCCCCGAAACCAGTCAATGCGAACGGGCACTCAAGGCCAGCGAGGCGAAATACCGCACGTTTTTCGAGACGGTCCACGATGCGGCGTTCGTTGCCGACGTCGCGACGGGCACGATTCTCGAGGCAAACCGTCAGGCGCAGAACATGCTGGGCTGGTCTCTCGACGAGTTTCGGATGAAAACATATCTCGATGTCCTGATTCCCGCTTCGCGAGAAGAAGGGAAGCGCCTGTTCGAACTCGACAACAAGGAAATAGCCGGAAAGACCTACGAGCTGACCATGATGCATCGTGACGGCACGCCCGTGCCGGTTCAAGGTTCAACGATGCTGTACGTCGATGAAATCGGCCGACGCCTGTCGTTTGGGATTTTTCACGACTTGCGGGAACGGCGCAGCAAAGAAGCCGCCCTCCAACTCGAGGAAGCCCGTCTCGAGGCTGTTCTGAAGCTGAACCAGATGCCGGCCACGAACTTCGACGCCCTGGCGGATTTTTCCCTCGAAGAGGCGGTACGGCTGACGTCCAGCCACTACGGATTTCTCGCACTGTTGAGCGCCGACGGCGCCACAGCCTCCCTGTACTGTCTCTCGGCGTCCGCCCTGCGCGACTGCCGGATACCGGTTCTGCCGACGCAGTTGAACGTGAAAATGTCTGGTATCAGGGCCGAGGCGATCCGCCGACGTAAACCCATGCTGCTGAACGGACTTCCCGGCGATGGAATCGGAGATCTCGCGATTCCGGAGGGCCATGTCCCGATCAACCGCCTTCTCCTGACACCGATCCTCGATCGCGAGAATGTCGTCCTGCTGGCCGGCGTCGCGAACAAGGAAGCCCTCTACGACGATTCTGACGTGAGGCAGCTGACGCTGCTGATGTCCGAAATGTGGTCCGTGTACACCCGCCGGAAGGCGGAGGAGGAAGGACGCCAGCTCGAGAGCCAGATGAAGCATGTGCAGAAGCTCGAAAGTCTAGGTGTTCTCGCGGGTGGCATCGCGCATGATTTCAATAATATATTGATGGCAATATTAGGGCATGTCGACCTGGTCAGGATGTCCCTGCCGCCCGACCACGAGATACAGGGCCATCTCGAGCCGATCGTCACGGCTTCGAAACGCGCTGCCGAGCTGTGCCGGCAGATGCTGGCCTACGCCGGCA
>JAGOCE010000420.1 GCA_017998915.1 Candidatus Ozemibacteraceae bacterium | reverse complement strand
ACCGCTTGAACGGGTGATGCGCACGGGAACGATACCGCCCTTGAATGGGCCACTTGAAATGGCGTCACCGTTCTTGCCGCCACATCCGGCGCAAAACAAAGCCAGGATACAGGGAATGATGATGCCCAGGAAGGCGAAATGTCGTTTCATATCGTATGGCACGATATCACATTTCCAAAATCCGGTGTAGGGGCTCTTCGCGAAGCGCCCCTACTTGACATGTGAGAACGCGGCCGATAGGATCTTTTCTCATGCGCATTCTTCATTCTCTCGAAGGACACACCTGGAGCGGCGGGCAGCAGCAGGCGCTGCTCCTGGCCATGGGACAGGCGGCCAAGGGTCATGACGTTCTCCTGATGTGCCAGAAGGGCAGCGAACTCGAGCGGCGCGCCTTCTCGCACGGCGTTCGCCTCCGGCCCCACGACTACCGGGGTGAACTCAACCCGGTTTCGATCACCGGCCTGGCGAAAGCGTTCACAGAATTCCGGCCCGATGTGGTGAACGTCCATCGCGCATGGGCACATACCCAGTGGGCGATTGTTTCTCTCATCCACCGGTTTCGCGGCCTGATCGTCACCCGCCGGGTGCTCTTCAGACCGGACTTCAATCCCGTCAGCCTCGTGAAATACAGGACTCCGGCTGTCCGAGGCTACATCGCCGTCAGCAGGGCCGTTGCGGAACGCCTGAAGGAAACCGGGGTGGGGGAACGACGCGTCCGCGTCGTCTACTCCGCGACCGATACGAACCGGTTCAGCCCAACGTCACGCGAGCCCCTGAACGGACCGTGGCCCGTGCCTGAACGCGCCCCTGTCGCCCTCTTGGTGGGAAATTATCATCGCAACAAGGGTCACGATCTTCTGTTGGGGGCATTCCAGAAGGCTGCCGACGGCTGGCCCGCTCTCCATCTCGTTATCGCCGGAAACGGCACCGATTCCGGACCATTGACGGCGAAACTCGAGGGGAACCCTCTCCGTGAACGAATACATATATTAGGATATAGAAGTGACGTGCCTGCGCTGATGTCCCGCGCGACGTTCACCGTCAATGCCTCCTTCGAGGAAGGCTTCTCCGGCACTGTCCGCGAATCTCTCGCGATGGGCGTTCCCGTTCTTGCCTCGGACATCCCGGCAAATCGCGAAATGAACGAACTCGTCCCGATCAGCCTGTTCAAAAGCGGAAACGAAGCCGATCTCGCCCGGGGCATCCTCTCCATGAACGAGTGTGAACGTTCCGAAGACCGCCTGCGCCGCCGGGAAGCGGCCGTGGACTGTTTCTCCCAGGATTCCATGGTCGATGCCACGCTCCGGGCGTATCGAGATCTCGGCATCCCTGTCGCATGAGCCGACCGGTTCCCGTCCTGTATTATCACCGCGTCGGCACCCCTGATCCGATCCATCTCAGTGTCCCGACGCCGCTGTTCGCGTCTCAGATGGCCTTTCTCGCACGGCACGGTTGGAAAACCCTGACGATGCGCCAGTTGATCGATCATGTGACCGGTGTTGTGCCGGCCCCACCGAAGTCCCTCGCCATCACCTTCGACGACGGTTTCCGCGATAATCTCACCGAAGCGATGCCGATTCTGAGAGCGAACGGCTTTCGAGCGACCGTGTTCGCCGTCGGCTCCCTCCTGAGGCCGGATTCAGCGCCTCCCGCACGTGAATATCGCCCGTTCACGGCTGCCCATGCGTCAGCCCGCCGGGCCGACCTGGGAGACTTTCTCTCGGAAGCCGAACTCGATCTGCTTCTGGAAGCCGGCATCGAAACGCATTCCCACGGCTGGGAGCACGCCCAGGCTTTCTGCGGTTCACGAATAACCGGCTTTTATCCGAGAACGGACGACCACTGGGCTATTCCGACGGCTTGGCGAGGAGTTCCTGTCGTTACGGATCTTCCCGTGTTTCCAAGAAAACCGGGTCTCGTCGTGAATGCCTGGATTCCCAAACAGGCGCAGTTCAGGGGGCTCTTCGAAGCGGGAGGTGCGATGCCTGCGCTTGGAAGCGAGCTTGAAACACGGTTGTTCGAGATCGAAACGGATACCCAGCGTGAGCGGCGCGTGCGGGACGATCTTTCGAGATCGAAGCAGCGGTTCGAGCGTTGGCATGAGCCCGGCTGCGATGTCTTCTGCTGGCCCTGGGGAGCCCACGACGAACTGACGCGCCGTGTTGCCAGGGAGGTCGGGTATCAGGGGGCGCTCGCGACATCGACGGGAGCGAACACGACCGGAACGGATCCGTATGCGATTCACCGTTTTCCCGTGAAAAAGAGCGGGCTGGCGCGGTTCGTCATCGGCTTGTGGCTCAGGGCACATCCCGTCGCGAGCCGTGTGTACGGGTTTCTGCGGGGACGCATCTGATTCTTGTGATATCACTACTGTCCGGTTTAAGACCATGATAAACACAGCTGTTTAGGCCCATTGGAATCTATATCTGAAAGTATAAGGTCAGAAAATAGCGAATGGATGCGCTTCCGCTCAAACAGGGAAATGCTCAAAACCTGGAGAATTGTGTAGACGCTGTGTGTGATTTTCAGCTCCTTCTTCAAGATGGCCACGAGGACGTAAGTCGAAATTGCGATCCAAATCTGTGTCTTTATCGCATTATCAGAGGTTCCGTAGAATGCCTTTATCCGGAGATGCTGTTTGATCCATTTAAAGAACAGTTCCACCTGCCATCTTTTCTTGTATAGGAGCGCGATGGCAGTGGCTGGGAGTTCGAAGTTGTTGGTCAGGAAGGCAAGACGCTTCCCAGTGTCCGGGTCGACATACCGAATTCGTCGTAGAACAGCGGGGTATTCCTTCGAAACGGACGGCCCGGTCAACACTACGACATGGTCGGAACGCACCCCCGTGGTCCGATCCACCGGGATAGATTTCCTGCGTCGCAGCTGCGTGTTGCGCTTGGTGCGGGTTACGAAGAAGGCGGAGGCCTGATGAATTCCATAGAGCCGTTGGTAATCCAGGTATCCCCGATCCATGACGTAGAAGGCACCTGGCTCGAAGACCAACTGATCGAGGATGTTGACGTCGTGGACGCTGGCAGGCGTCACGATCACCACGCTTGGAATGTTTCCGCGCAGGTCCAACAAGGTGTGGAGCTTGATTCCGCCCTTGGCTCGTCGGAACTTTGCCCATGGGAACAACGAAAGGCAAAGATCGATGGTTGTGGAGTCCAGAGCATACGCAGTTTGGACCAAGTCGACACCCAGACTTTCCCCGAGAAGAAGATTCTGAGCGCGTTTGATGAGGATCTGCGCGAAATCTCCGAAGATCCTCCAGTCTCTGCTTTCGTTGGCGTCGGCAAGGGTGCTCCTGGCAATCTGGTCGCGGATCCCAGCATGATACAGTTTCCCTCTCATGGCGCTCAGGCATGTGACGATGTCCCTCAAACTCTCGCGATAGGTCAGCTGAGCGAAGATCATGACCACGAATTGGGCATAGCAACTGAGGCATCGGATGCGCCGATTCCCTCGATATCGATGGATACACTTGTCGAGCTCGTATCGAGGCAGGAAATCCAGGACCTGAGAAAGTACAAGCCGCCCCTCGTTCATGTTTCCACCCCCGACCAATTATCGGGGGTGGGACAATCAGCCGGAGGAATCTCCTCGGTTGAAATCGAAA
>JAGOCE010000419.1 GCA_017998915.1 Candidatus Ozemibacteraceae bacterium | reverse complement strand
GCAAAGAGCTTCTGAAGCCGTTTCTGCCCGACAAGCTTGGCGGTGAAAACCTGGGCATGTTTCAGCTTTCCATCCTGCTCGAGGAGTTCGGCAGGCACAGCCCCGCGGCGGCCCTGCTGATCGCCCAGCAGGTCATCCTCGGCATCCGCCTGAACGGCAGGGCGTTCAATTTCGCCCAAAAGGACGAGCTGGCGAAAGCGGCGGCGGCCTGCGAATCGATCTTCTCGATCGCGGCGACGGAGCGCGAAGCCGGCTCGGATCTCCAGTCGATGACCACCGTGTGCAAGAAGCTGCCGGACGGCCGCTTCGAGGTTTCGGGCGGCAAGGCCTACGTGAACTGGGCCGGCCGCGCCTCGCATATCCTGCTGCTCGCGAAAGCGGAAGAGCAGGAGGGCACCGGCACCTCTCTGTTCGCCGTTCCGCGCGAGTCGGCAGGGGTGCAGGTGGGCGATTCCCATCACACCATGGGAATGAACGGCCTCGAAGCCGCTCCGGTGAGCTTCGAGAAGGTCCAGGTCCCGGCGGACGCCCTGATTGGCGTCTACGGCTATGGCCTCGACCTGTATGACCAGATCATGAGCGAGCTGCGCATCTGCGTCGCGGCCATCGCCACGGGGCTCGGCCGGCAAGCATACGACGACGCCGCGCAGCACGCCAAGTCGCGAAAGCAGTTCGGAAAGCCGGTCGGCAGCTTCCAGAGCCTTCAGTGGCGGTTCGCGGATGCGGCGCTTCGCATCGACGCGTCGCGCCTGCACGTGTGGCGCGCGGTCGAGCAGTCGGCGGTGAAGGGCTCGTTCTTCACGCAGGCGGCCATGGCGAAGGTGTACTGCACCGAAGCGGCGTTCTCGGTCGCCGATTTCGCCGTGCAGGCCATGGGCAGCACGGGGTATGTCAAACCGAGCCGCGTCGAGCGCCTCTTCCGCGACTCACGCTTCCTCAAGATCGGCCACGGCACCTCGGAAATTCTGCGCAACCGCATCGGCGAAAAGCTGTGAGCGGCCGGACAACACAAGGATGATCCAATGAAGATAATCGTCACCGTGAAACAGGTCCCGGACACCAACGACGTCCGGATCGACCCGGCCACCGGCACGCTGATCCGCGAAGGCGTTCCGAGCATCGTGAACCCCGAGGACCGGCATGCCGTGGAACTGGCCCTTCAGCTTCGCGAAGCCGCCGGCATCGGCACCGTCACCGTCATCTCGATGGGGCCGCCCCAGGCCGAAGTGGCGCTACGCGAAGTCATGGCGATGGGCGCCGACGAAGCCATCCTGCTGTCGGACCGCGCCTTCGCCGGCGCCGACACGCTCGCGACCGCTTCGGCGCTCGCGCACGCGATCAGAAAGATCGGCGCGTATGACCTTATCATCTGCGGCAGGCAGGCCATCGACGGCGACACCGCCCAGGTCGGCCCTCAGCTGGCCGAGTTCCTCCAGATCCCGCAGGTAACGTATGTGCTGAGCGCCAGGTTCGGGTACGGCGGACTTCTGATCGACCGGCAGAGCGATTCGGGCACGCAGCGGCTCACCGTGCCGATGCCGGCCCTGCTGACCTGCCTCAAGGAAACGAATATCCCTCGCATCCCGACGCTTCACGGCTGCATCGGTGCCTATCGCGAGAAGAAATACACGGTCTGGTCTGCCGCCGACATCGGCGCCCCCGCCGAGCAGATCGGTCTGAAGGGCTCCCCCACCCAGGTGCGGCGCACGTTCACGCCGACCCCGAAGGGCGCGGGCACGATCCTGACCGGCGATCCCGCCGTGACCGTGCCGAAGACGCTCGAGATCCTCCGCGAGAAAGGAATCATCTGAGTCGCCATGGCCATCACCATCGATAAAAATCTGTGCGTCGGCTGCGGAGCCTGTCTGAAGGCCTGTCCCTACGATGCCATCGACATGATCGAGCGCAAGGCGATCATGAACGCCAACTGTGTCCACTGCGGAAGCTGCGTCGATTCGTGCAAGTTCAAGGCGATCACGTCTTCCGCCGCCGAAGCCCCGAAAGCCGATCTCGCCGTCTGGAAGGGCATCCTGGTCTTCGTCGAGACGCGCGACGGCGCCCCTGCCAAGGTGGCCCTCGAGCTTCTCGGCCGGGGCCGCGGCCTCGCCGACGAGCGCAAGGTGCCGCTGTATGCGGCCCTGCTCGGCCACCAGGTCGGGCCGATGACCGAATCCCTCATCGCGCACGGCGCCGATGTCGTTCTGACGGTCGACGACCCGCAGCTCGCCGAGTATCGCACCGCGCCGTTCTGCCGGGCGCTCACCGGCGTCATCCGCGACGTGAAGCCCGAAATCGTGCTGATCGGCGCGACCATCATCGGCCGCGACCTCGCGCCGCGCACGGCGAACCGCCTCCGCACCGGCCTGACCGCCGACTGTACCGAACTCGCCGTCGAGGCCGCGTCCGGCCTGCTGCTCCAGACCCGCCCGGCTTTCGGCGGGAACGTGATGGCCACGATCGTCTGCCCGAACCATCGGCCCCAGATGTCGACCGTCCGGCCCGGTGTCATGAAGCCCATGAAAGCCGACACGACGCGCAAGGGCGAGGTGCGGGCCGTGAAGATCGGCCTGAAGGATGTCGATCTGAAGGTCATCGTCCGCGAAACCATCGCATCCGCCGCGCGCCACGTCGACCTGTCCGAAGCCCAGATCATCGTCGCGGGCGGCCGCGGCGTCGGCGGGGCCCAGCAGTTCAACACCCTCCGCGACCTGGCCGCGGTGCTCGGTGCCGAGATCGGCGCCTCCCGCGCCGCCGTCGAGTCCGGCTGGATCGATCACGACCACCAGGTCGGCCAGACCGGCAAGTCGGTCAGTCCCAAACTTTATATAGCATGCGGTATAAGCGGAGCCATCCAGCACCTCGCCGGCATCGCCGGCGCCGATTTCGTCGTCGCCGTCAACCGCGACGAGCTGGCTCCCATCATGAAGGCCGCCGACGTGGCGATCGTCGGCGATCTGCACCAGGTGGTCCCGATGCTGGCCGCCGAGCTCCGCCGCCAGCGAAAGGAGGCCGTCGCGTGATCGACTTCAAACTGACCCCCGAACAGGAACTCATCAGGCAGTCCGCCGCCGAGTTCGCCCGCACGGTCATCGCACCGGTCGCGGCCGAACTCGACGAGAAGCAGGAATTCTCGTGGGAAGTCACCCGTGCCATCGCGAAGCAGGGCTACATGGGCATCATCATTCCGAAGGAGTACGGCGGCGCCGGCGCGAGCGCGCTCACCTACACGATCCTGATCGAGGAGATCTCGAAGGCGTGCGCGGCCCAGGGCGTCACGATGTCGCTCACCAACTCGCTCGTGGCCTACCCCATCATGACCTACGCCTCGGAAGAGTTGAAGCGCAAATACCTGCCCGCCCTCGCTTCCGGCGAGAAACTGGGCTGCTTCGGCCTCACCGAGCCGAACGCCGGCTCCGACTCGGGCAACCAGGAGACGACCGCCGTCCTCGACGGCGACGAGTACGTCATCAACGGCTCGAAGATCTTCATCAGCAACGGCGGCGTGTCGGACTTCGCGCTCATCATCGCGAGCACGAACCGCGCCTCCAAGATCCGCGGCCTGTCGGCGTTCATCGTCGACAAGGACACGCCGGGCTTCACGGTCGGCGTGAAGGAGAAC
>JAGOCE010000043.1 GCA_017998915.1 Candidatus Ozemibacteraceae bacterium | reverse complement strand
TCGTCGACGCGTGCAGCGAGATTGAAAAGACCCTGCGCATCCGCGTTCTGGTCAAGACGGAAGTGCTCGAAAATATCGAAGGCTATTCGAAACGCATCGACTCCTTCTTCACCGAATGGATCCGCTCGATCGGGAACGACAAGCGAGGCATCCTTCTCTACGCGGCGCTTCCCCGAGACTCCCTGAACGGGAAATTCAGTCTCAAGGTCGGCATCGGCCTGAAATACCTGATCACGCGCGAGATGGGCGAGAAGATCCTCAATCAGGTGATTCTCCCCAGCAACACCGAGAACGACGATGGGCGCGGCTTCCTCGAGGGCATCCTGACGATCAAGAAAATGCTGGTCGACGAGCTGAAGCGTGAGAACCAGAACCTGCCTGCCCAGACCGGTTCATTCGACTTGTTCGGCTTCCTGTGGTCATCGAAGGAAATCCTGCTGGCTGTCTTCGTGGGCGCGTTCCTGTGCTACATGGTGTTCTTCGTCGAGCGCTGTCCCCGTTGCAACGGCTCCCTGAACACTGCTTTCGAAATCCTGAAGGAACCCGGCCACAACACGCTTGGACTGCGCCGCCGCCTCTATTCGTGCGAACGATGCGGCTTCACCCGCCGCAAGAAAGAGCCGATCTACCCCGCCGGCAGCGCCGGATTCTGGCTGTGGCTCCTGGGCACCCGCCGTAATATCCGCATCAACAGCGGGTCTTCAAAACTTCCCGGTGATCTTTCCTCTGACGATAGACATACCCCTGCCGAATGAGGTATGATCACGACCGGCAGGACGACCGGTCGATCGCGTCCCGTCTCCGACGGGATGAGGAAAGTCCGGGCTCCGCACGGCAGGACGCTGGGTAACGCCCAGGCTTCCCGCGAGGAATCGCGGGGGGACGGAAAGTGCAACAGAAAACATACCGCCGATGGCCCGGCAACGGGATCAGGCAAGGTTGAAATGGTGCGGTAAGAGCGCACCGGGTCGCCGGTGACGGCGATGCCTGGAAAACCCCGTCCGGAGCAAGGCCTAACAGGGGAAGGGGTTGCCTGCCCCGTCTGACCCCGGGTTGGCCGCTCGAGGTGATGGGTAACCGTCATCCCAGATAGATGATCGACGCCCGCAAGGGTACAGAACCCGGCTTACAGGTCGCCCTGCCTTTTCCCCGCCTCTGAGGCGCGCCCCGCCGAGCGCGCCCGGCTGCATGTTCCCCTCACTTGGAAATCGGTATCCCCGCCAGCGCCCGTCGCAACATCACGAGACGCATCACGCTTCTGAGGCCCATCAGGGCGACGAATATAGCAAGAGTTATATGAAGGCTGCCCGTGGTGGAGCCTTTGGGGGGCGTCCAGTCGGCGAGCGAGGGGCCGCCGGCCGTTTCGACACCTTTCAGATACATGACGCGCGGGAAGAGAAGGGGATCGGCGGTGCGTTTGATCTCGTCGCCGTCGATCGTGAAGCCGAATTTCAAGCCGGCGGAAGCGATGGCGTTTCTCGAGGCGGTATCGAATTCGCCGAAGGGATAGGCATACCAGAGGATTTCCGTGCCGAGATGCGTTTCGAGATCCTGCTTCGCTTTCAGGGTTTCGGCAAGAAGATCGGTGCCTTCGGCGAGAAGCTTCTGCGGCTCGATGTGCCGGAGTCCGTGATGGCCGATCAGACAGCTCGTTTCTGAAGCGAGAGCCTTCAAGGCATCCCAGGTGAGATAGCCCGGCTGGCCGATGAACTCCGTGGTGACGAAAAGCACGGAACGGATGCCGCGTTCCTTGTGCAGCCTGCGGATCGCATCGGCCGACGTGACGAGGCCGTCGTCGAAGGTGAGGAGAAACCTCCTGCCGCCGCTGATTCCGCCGTTCAGCCAGGCCGGGAAGCTGGCCGGATCGAGGGGCGTGTAGCCGTGGTGTGAAATCCTTGAAATCCATTCGGAAAGGCCTTCCCATGTGATTTCCCACGGTCGGGAGGGGGAGTCGGTCACGCCGTGGAACGTCGGGGCGATCAGAATTTCGGCTTTCGAGGAGTTCCAGCCGCTCAGGAACCCGAAGATGGCGCCTGCGAACAGGAACAGCGCCAGCAGGATGTGATACAGGATCGCCTTCTTGAGATGCGCGCGGCGGAGCTGCAGGGTGTCGGGGGCGGCTTCCATGGTCAGGCCTCGAGAATGGATTTTTTCAGATACTCCAGAAATCCGGGGGCCCGCACGAGAACGGGGTCGAGCGTGAACCGACGGCCGGGATGGGCCTCCTCGGCTTCGCGCAGGATTTCAGGTATATCTATAGCTATATGATTTCCGGTCAGGGCGAAAATGGGAACGATCCGAATCTCGGATGCCCCTGCCCGAGCGGCTTCGGCGATCGAGTCGCGGATGCCCGGGGCACACTCGCGGAGAAATCCGTGCGAAACGTGGCGTCCGGGAAGGGTCGAACGGAGAGCCTCGACGAACGCCGTCGCTTCGGCTTGCGACTGCGGATTGCGGGAACCGTGAAACACGAGAATGACGGCGGCGTTGTGCATGCAGGGAAGTCTACTGTAGAATATGCCCCGATGCAATAATCCATCCGCGCTCCTGGAGCCCCGCATGATCCTAACGGTCACCCCGAATCCGCTGCTCGATTACATCATCCACTCCCCGGTCCCCCCGGCGCAGGGCGGCCACCGGACCCGCTTCATCGACTGGACGGTCGGCGGAAAGGGGATCAACGTCGCCCGGATGCTCAAGACCTTCGGCCGACCGGCCCTCGCCATGGGTTTCGCCGGCGGCCCGAATGGCGAGAAAATACGCCAGAAGCTGAAAGACCAGGGGGTGTCGGCTCTGCTCATTCCGACCGAAGCCGAAACTCGTGTGGGCATCAATATGGTCGTCGAGAATCCCCCCGATCAGACTTGGTGGATCGAAGACGGCGAGGAACTGCTCGAATCCGAGATCGTAGAATTTCTCGAGATGCTCGAGCGGGAACTACCGCGAACCAGATTCGTTGCCATGTCCGGCACGATTCCCGGCAAGAACAACCGGGACTTGTACCGTCGGGTGATCGAACGGTGCCGCAGATACCGGTGCGATATCTTTCTCGACGCGCGAGGTGAGCCTCTCCGAGCGGCTCTCGAGGCAGGCGGCTTTTTCCTGAAGCACAATCGCGACGAGGCTCGTGAAACATTCGGGCTCGACCCATTCGATGAATCCGGGTCCGGCGAATTTTTCGAGCGTCTTTCCAACGCTGGCATCTGGGGCGCTCTGATAACGGATGGCCCGCGAGACGCCCTCGTGTGGGAGCCTCCGCACCTCTGGAAGCTCCGGCCCCCGGAGATCAGGGAAGTGAGTGCCATCGGTTCGGGAGACGCAGCGATGGCCGGTCTCCTTTGGGCCTATGCCAAAGGTTTCAAACTGCTCGACGCAGCCCGGTGGGCTATGGCGGCAGGAGCTGCCGACGCCTTGCATCCGGGGCCCTGCGAGGCTGAATACCAGGAGATCGAGAGAAGAATATCGGAAATTCAGGTTGTCGGGTGAGCACGTGGCCATCTTCCTGAAAACTTCCTGAATCCTGAATGAACGTTGGTCGAAGAACGTTCGTCTCCTTTTCGGGAGGTTTTCTGTACCGCAGGTTCGGACGCGATGAAATTCAAGTCTTCCTGGATCTTATCCTGATAGACCCTCATGGGGATAATTTGGTAAAATTCATATAGAGGGTGAGAAAACGGGGGAGCATTCATGCGCCGATGCGGTAAAAACGGTTTCACAGTGCTGGAAATTCTTATCGGCGCAACCGTTCTGGCAATTTTTCTCGGCAGCGTATACCAGGTATACCGAGGTGTGACGCGCTCATTCCGCCAGTCGAACTGGTCCCTCACCATGCAGACCCATGCCCGCAACGGCCTCACATTCCTTCGCGAAGAAATGCAGCGCGCGTCATACAAAACGATCATCAAAATCGGCTCGGTCGATGTCAAAGATGACATGACGATGAAGGTGCAGGAAGGCCAAACCACCTCTGACCAGGTTCTCGCCGAATGGTATATCGGAATCCCCTTCCAAGACGCCATTCCGAATTCCGGCGCGTGTTTCAAGAGCAGCGTCGAGCTTTCCGGGGGGAAACTCATTTACAAGAAGGCACTCGATCCCGATTCGCCACCGAACACCCTTGGTGAACCCCTCTACACCGGAAGAGTGCTCATGGAAAACGTTCACTCCATCGATCTTTCGGTGAGCGCCTTCAATGTCGACTCCGCTACGGGAAGCCAGCTGATTACCATCGCTGTCGAGCTTCGGCATCCTGAAACAGCGCAGTTTCCGAACACGAAAGTCATCGAATCGACCGCGGCAAAGGTTGATGTGAAGGTCGAGCACCTATGAGAAACGATGGCACGACCCTGCTCGAGGTCCTGATTGCCGTTGCGATGCTTGCCTTCGCGATGATTCCGATGTTTGGATTGATGAGCTCTTCCAATACCGCCAGCAGAGTCCAGAAAATCGAAGGTGTTGCCGCCAACCTAGCCAAGGAAGAAATGAACAAGTGGATGTACATCCTCGATCCGGCGAATTTTCCGAACGACGGCGTCGAATGGCTCGTGAACGGTGGCCCGTTTGACGTCGAAGGAAACGAAGTGGAAATAAAGGTCTGGGTATATAGGCATAAAAATACATCTACGAATGTAAAATATCCCGATTTCGGCTGGCATGATTTCAGAACCTCCTGCGCAAATCGACGTGAGGGAAACAACCTCGACTCGGATACGACCGAAGTGATCCGAACCATCGAAGAAGTCACGAAAGGAGATTCCCGTACATGCAGGCTGATCGACATCGTCATGAGGGTGCGATGGAAAACCCCGGTTACGAATTGGTCTGATGTGAACAGCTTCTTTCTCGTCTCGAGAAGGGGATTGATGTGAGTATTTCATCCCGGTACAACGTCGTTCTTCCCTCCTTTGCCAAGAAGGGGCGGAGGGGAGTAGCCATCATCATCGTTCTCACCTTCATCTTTGGAACCCTCGCGTTTGCCACGGCGATGTTCTTCTTCCGGAAAGAAGTCAAACAACAGAATGTCACGAATGTGAACTTTTTACAGGCGAATTTTCTCTCTCAGGCAGCCATTCAACATGCTCTTCTGAAATGCCGTATTCTTCCCCAGGAAGTCTATGATTCGGGAATGTCTTCCCGTGGATATTGTCCTCTTCAAGCCGTCATTGCCGACGAAAATCCCGCTCCAGGAACGAAGAGTTTCAGAGGAATGAACATCTTTATCGATGATTGTTCATCTGACCCAACGAAAGGCATCCCCTGGGATTCACGCATTCAATCCACCCTGGGACTCGATCTGAACGACTGGAAATATCAAGTGGCAAGTATGGCTGTCATCGCGGCTTTCACGAAGGTGGATGAAAAGCTCTTCGTCCTGACCGCGCAGATTGTGGCGAGTGGAACGATCATCGAGCGGCGTGGGGGAAGAGGACGCAGAACCGAACTCATGACAAAAACGATTGAGTTGACGAGAAAAATCAATTGAACGCATCGGGGCGTTAAAGGAGGGGGCTTGTATGACGAGCAAGAACGATCGGCCTTGGCTGAGAGGGCTCATGGTTCTTCTATTCCTTGGAGGGGTGGCGATGGCCTGCGAACTTCCTGCAGAGCCGGCAGCCGCCATCGTTCCGGATATAAACGAGCTGAATAGCGGCAAGGTAAAAATCGTAAACAACGATAACGGCACTTTCGATTTTCTTGTTCCGGATAATACCCAGTTGAAAATGCACATCGTCTGGGATCCTTACGACCACAATGGCGGCAAGCTCGAGGAAAAATACGAGTGGGTGCATCGTTCTGATAAAGGGAATATTCCCTTTGATCCAAACGTCCCGGTGACCCAAGAGCACGGATACTTCCCCCTCTCCGCGATGGCCGAATTTTTCACGGTAACCGGCAACCGCAACTCCATCATCGAAGCGTTCAACCGAGCGAACGGCGGTTCCATCGAGGGAAACAAGTTTATGTCCGACAACAGCATGGGCCCCAAAATCCTTTTGACGAATGCCTTCGTGAAACCGGGCCAGCAAGGGAAAATCACGATTCTCGATGACAAGAGGGCAGCCGATTACCCCATGACGAGCACCCTCTGTTCCCCATCGGGATCCGATCTCGGAGTTAACAAAATTGACGAGATTCTTCCGAATGACGGGGCTGATTTTTCCACAAAAACGCTCGACCCGCCCTTCGATTTCGAAAAGGATTCTAAAAAATACCGGAAATATGTCCAGTATGTCTTCGGGAAATCCGGAATCTACATGGGTGAATTGAATATTGGAATCTCGGAACTGAAGAGCGAGGATTACAAAGCCTATATCGTGGCCGGGCCTCCGAACGTCTGGATGGGGAACTCGCTTCCGGTTCTTGCAGAAGGTACGAATGGGGGAGAGGGCAACGAAACTGGCATAATCAATGTCAAATTCCCCACGCCGACACTCGGTGCGACCGAGCCGGTGCGACTCAAGGTCAATGCCCCGGCTGCCGGCTTTGTCATCACCAATCTCTTCTGGTGCTGGGAGGAATCGGTTACCGTAAAAGTTGCCTCTGATACGAATGACGACGGGGAATTGGATACCTATGTGCATGATTCATCGGATTCCAACTGCGGCGTCGCGATTCACAAATGCAGTGTCGGACTCAAGGTGACGGTCGTCAAACCTTCATCGGGAAGCGGGTATTCTGCTTTCCGCGTATATAGCACTCGGCCTCCCATCACTTCGAATCTCGAGCTGACGGAGCCGACCAAGAAGTTCAGTTGCGGAGACATGGGCATTTCGATTCCTTTCAAGCTGACAGTCTACGGGACCGACCCCTTCGCCAACATCAAACTTCTCGAACGGCGCGACTCTGATAACAATGTTATCAACCTGAAGCATGACATTCCCGAGATGCTGAGTTCATTGAAGCTTTTCATGTCATACCCCGTTTACAAGTTCCATAAGGTAAATGGGCTTGTGGTGAACGACTTCTACAACCTTCGGAAAATCAACCTTGGCCTCCTCCGCTTCCAGGACCCTGCAGCCCCGTCATGGACCGGGACATATTATGAACCGAAATGGATCTGGCTGGCCGGAACTTCGAATATCACGAACGCCAGTTTCTCTACCCTGATGGCGGATGGCTCAGATGCGTTGGGCGGCGGATACTGGATAATCGAAGGCACGGCTGACTTCGATGTTCCCGTTCCCCAGCACTTTTCGAATGACGACGAGAGCGAGGGAAAAACAGTTCCGTATCTAGCGCACGGAGCTGTTGAATATCCCGCTCCTGGGCAGCCCGAGCCTGATAACCTTTGGAAGCTCTTTGCCGTCGTGAAGGATACGTCGGGACACGAATCGGTCTCATATTCAAGCATATGCAATTCGATCCAGCAGGATTTTCCGGTCAACTTCACCACGACGAGCACATCGGCTGGACAGGTGCTGTTGGATGGCGTCGTGCTTCCGTCCGATTCAGGTTCTGTCCTGAAAACATCCTATAATCAGAGTCCTCCGCTGGTAACGCGTATTCCGGATGATGACGACGATCCGGACAATGAATACACCTGGCAGAAATACGTGTACCCCACTTGCGTCGATGATAAAATACCTCCTGAAATACAATTGATCGTCTTTGACAGCCGGAACAACCGGTATCATATTTTTGCTACGGACAAGGGCGGTGACGGCAAGCTTACCAAGGATATGAATGATGCACCCGATGCTGGGCCGTCCCCCAAGGCGTATGCCCAGGCAAAGCCGTATTCACCTTCCGATGTAGCCACGATCACGGAGGGGCTGAAATTCGAGGCGTTCAACGAGTCTCTGTATTCGAGATTCATCGATGAGAACAAAGTCGGCGGAGCCAGTACGTTGAACGAACCCGCCCTTGAAGGAAAGGGGTTCGTATGCCAGACCAATACGCGCCTCATTTTCTACATCCGCGCCTGGGACAACGTGAACACCTTCGCGGAATCGAAGACGTTTGGGGTCAAGGAAATATCCTATGAAGTGAAAGATGAAAATGCAGCCTCAGCCGACCGGCCGCCAAAATCAGATCCGGAGTTCATCGCCTATAATCCGGGGACGCTCATGACCGATCCGATTCTCTGGCAGTTCAGAGCTCCCAATGTGGTCGGAAGTAGTCCCGATGGCAAAGAATGCAGCATCACTGTCCAGGCAAAGGATTTCTCGGGGTTGGTTCAGAAGTTGACCCTGAAAATCTTCGTTGTGGGACATGACCTGACGATCCGCTCGCTCGAGGAAAAACGAAACAGAAACTGAGCAACGGACCGGATGATACAAGAACGAAGGCCTCTCCATACGGAGAGGCCTTCGTTACGAACGGAATCTCGTTGGGATTTTCAGTCCCCACCCTGAATCGCCGCAATGATTTCCTGTATTTCTTTTTTCGCGCCGGTGTCGGGTTTGGTCAGCGCCTCCTGGAGCATGGGAAGGGCTGCCTGTCCGTAAAGAAGAAGGGTGCGCCGGGCGGTAATGGATACGCTGCTGTTTTCGCCCCCAAGGCATTTGATGATCTCGGGAACCGCAAGCTGGGGCTGGGTACAGATTTTTCCGAGGCACAACAGCGCCTGAATTTTCATCCAGGGGGTGTCACTTTCGAGCCATCCGACGACAGCGGGAATGGCCTCATTCGCGGCCGGGCCGATTTTTCTGAGAGCTTCGATTGCTGTGACCTTCACGAGATGATCGGTGGAGTTCAAGGCATTGACGAGCCCTTCGAGCGCTTCAGGAGTGACCTTGCGGAACGTTCCGAGTTGATGGGCTGCAAGAGCGACGATTTCCGGATCAGAATCGTTGATCGTTGCAAGCGCCTGAATGAATCTGGGGTTTTTCCTGAATTCTTCACCTGGAAGAATGCCGTCTGAAGAACTTCCTTCGCCGGTTCCGCCGCTCGTGGAGGAAGAGAAGGCTTGAGGGATCTTCACCGCTCCGGAAGCGGGTTGTGCATTCTGGGCGATCGCTGCTTTGGGCGTCTTTTTCTCTCCCTGTTCGATGAGCTGACGTTTCTTTTCGGCGAGATAGGAGAGCATCAGATCCTTTTCCGTGGTCTGCTGGTTGCGGATGATTTTGAGCCACTTTTCGGCGACAGCAGCGAGTTCGGGGGCGGCGGGTTTTGCCGCGAGAAATGAGTTCAATTCCTTCTCGGCGATATCTCGGTCACCGCGGAAAAATCGGTAAATGTTGTAGAAAACGATCGCCGAAGGGTCTTTTCCCTCTTGCAGCTTCGACTCGTAATGATTCAGCGCCGTGACGATGATACCCTCGTCGTTTCCGCCGAGATATCCGATGTCGAGCGCAACGCACTCGGCGAACAGGGGGAACGCCTTGTCGAAATTCCCGAGGCCCTTTTCCTTCAGTGCTTCATGGAACAGGCTTCGCGCTTGTTTCTGGTCTTCCGTGAGCGTGCTTTCGTCAACCGGTGCCGGCTGGCCGGATGCGAGAGATGCCTCGAGCTTACGAATCCGGACGGAAAGCCCCGGAAATTCCGGGTTCAGCCGGGAAGCCTGCTTGAACGCCTCGAGAGCTTTCTGCGGCTCCCGGTTGATCTCATACGTGTAGCCGAGGGCATAGAGATATTGAGCGTTGCCAGGCTGCTTCTTCAGCTCTTCCAGGAGGAAGGCGACAGCCTTGTCGGACTGTTTTGCCCGAAGAAACTCCTTCACTTTCACGAGCGCCGGGCTTATTTTTCCGCTGTCCGATGTCTGAGCACCGGCCGGATACGATGCGAAGGCGAGAAATACGCACAAACCGAGAGTCAGTCCTGGTCGCATACGGTCAGAGCCCCTTCTCCTTCATATAATCCTCCATCGTCTTGCCTTCTTTCTTGAGCTTCTCCTCGAGCTTGCCCTGGCCGGGCAGCTCGCCCTTCTTCTGCTTCTCGATGATGCTGGCCTTGATCTCCTCGAGCACCTGTTCTCGTTCCTCGTCGGATGTGGCGTTCTGGAGCTTCGCGCGGGCCTCGGCAATCATGTCCTCGACCTTCTGCTTCTCTTCCTGGGTGATTTTTTCGGAACTACTGCCCATCAGCTCCTCGAGATCTTTTTGGGAAAAGTCGCCGGCTTCGATCGTGTCGAGGAGCTTCTCTTTATTCGACCGGTTCAGGTAGTCGAATTTGTGCGTGATGACGTACTCCTCGTTCGGGTCGCCGACGTAGTCGAGGGCGCGCATGTAGACTTCGGCGGCCTTGTCCTTCTTGTTCGCGATCTCATACAGGAATGCGAGCTGGAGCATCGGGGTCTTCTGCCACTCCTGACCCGAAAACGACTTCTGAAGCGCCTGTTCGTAGATCTCGGTGGCCTTCTTCAGCTCGTCGTAATTCTTGTATCGGAGCGGCGGATCGAGCCTGAATGCCTGGTAGAGGGTGACGGCGAGCTTGATCTTTTCCGGGCTGTCCTGGTTTTTCAGATAAACGGAAAATTTGCTCTCGCCTTCCTTGCTGAACTCCTCCTGAAGATCTTTGATCTTCTTCTTGAAGTTCTTCAGCTTCTCGTTGTAATCGCCTTCCTTCTCTTTCGAAGGCCGCGAACGGGCGACGATGTCGAGATTCTCCTTCGAGGTCAGGTAATCCTTTTTCTGAAGGAGCATTTTTGCATAGATATATCTATACACCGCATTGTCCGGCTCTTTCTTCAGCGCCTCGAACATCAGGTTGCTGGCGTTTTCGACATCCTTGTTCTTGAAGGCTTCTTCTGCCTGTTGATACAGCTGGAGCGCTTCGGGATTCGACGCGGCCCCGAATGCGAAACTGCCGTAGCCGAGAAACAAAACGGCAACGAGAAGATTCTGCCATCCTCTGTTTTCCATCGCTGACTCCTCATCGACACACGAATAATGTACGAAAACATCCTACCATATCACCAGAACGGAGTTCTACCATCAGGGATTGCCTCTTCTGAGGGGCGGGGCTGGATCGGCCGGCTCGTGTTTTCGGGGGCGAGGTCTGGTATAATTTTCCGCATGGAGAAAGATGCCGGAGTGACGGGGAAGAGCGGAAGCTGGCTTGCCTTCTTCCTCGCCGTGCTCTTTTTCGCGGGGCTGCCCATCGGATTGATCAGGCTCGGCGAGGCGTTCGTTGCCGCCCAGGAAAAAAACCGCCTCGGCAGAGCACACCTCGGGCGTCTCGAACAGAACCTGTTCCGCCTCAAACGCGAAGGCGGCGATCTCTACTATATCCAGCGCCAGCTCAATGAAGCGTACGGTCTGCTTCTCGAGCATGATTTTTCTTCCGCGGCCGCCGGAACGTCGGTCGCCATGCTTGCTCGAGCGAACCTGGCCTTCGTGACCGTGCATTTCTTCGACGCCCGCGGCGAGATCATCCCCGTCCCCGGTCGAAAGATCGAGATGAGGAGCGCGATGAAGCGCATCTTCGCCGGGCTCGTCGAGCCGGAACTCAGCGGCAAAAGCGATCTGATCGTGAAGAACCGGTCGCTTTTCCAGACGATGCTCGGAAACATCGACCCCTCGGACGTCGTCTACCAGAAAGGAACGCTTCTATCGGTCCAGATCAGGGGCCAAGCGGGGTATTTTTACTGGAACACGTTTTACTCTCAGGCGCCAGCGAGACAGGAACAGGCCGGCATGCGCCGGCGCCTCGACGAAAGTCTCGACGAATACAAAGGCGGCATCATCGCTTTCTTCGAGGAAAAGGATATTCCACGTGATTTCGCCCTGAAACAGCTGATCCGCACGTTCAACCGTGAGGCTGGCACCGATGAGGGATACGCTCTCATCGATCTCGAACGCCCCGACGGAAGTCACGGAGTCAGGACCCTCTCACAACGGACCGGCATTCGCGGCCGGCGCATCCTGAGGCGGGCCGTCGATCTTCGAAATGCCTATCAACGGCTGGAACAGGATGCCGGGCATCTCACCGCGATCGCTTCGATCGACGCCGGTCGCGTCGTGATCGGAATGAAGCGATTCATGCACGGCCTCGAATACCGGATCGGCATCATGATCGACCTGCTGTCCGTCATGGTGTTGCTTCTCGCGACCTACTGGTCCTGGCGAGTGCATGTCTCCGGTGACATGGTTTCGATTCCGATCAGGCACAAGCTCGTCGGACTGTTCCTCTACGCGACCGCCATTCCCGTGACGGCGCTTCTCCTGCTGGGCTACCAGTATATGCTCGACCGCAACCAGGTCATGGTCCAGGAGCGGATGTCCCAGCTGTCCGAGCTCACGGAGAACATCGACGAAAGCTTCATGGCGGCGGTGCGTTCGCTGGAAAGATTGTACAGGCGCATTTCCCGTCTTGCCATCGTCAGGAAAGGCGATACGAAGCGCATCCGCGACCTCATCCAGCGTTTGGATGAAGCGAAGCTGCTTTCTCAGATGTTCATGGTCGACTCTCGGGGACGCATGCAGCTCCTGGAAGAGGTGCATCCGCAGGGGCGGGATCTGGTCGGCAAGCTGATTCCCACGCTTGCCCGGAAAATTTTCTCCGTGAGGCTCGGCCAGAGCGACGATGACCTGCGCGCCAACATGTCGGATGTGATGGTGGAGAGCTTCACGGACAGCATCGCCGAGTTCATGTCGGGGAAGGGGTCGCAGAAGCTGTTCGGAAGCATCATCGAGACGAACGACCGGATCACGGAGTTCATGCTGGGAAGCGTCGGCAACCTCATGTATTCGACCTTCATCTGGGGCGAGGGCGACAAACGGCCTGCGAATCTCCTGTTGATCGTCCACCGGACCCGCGAATATGCCCGCAGATACCTCAGGAGCGTCGTCCGCCAGAACCAGCTCCGATCGGAGAAAACGACCCCCGTCAGGCTGGCCGTCGTTTCGCGTTCCGATGGGAGTTCCGTCTATCCCCGCGATTACACGAAATACCCGTTCGTCAAGGAGATGGCGGAAAAGGTCCAGTCGACGGAGACCCAGCATACGTCGGTCGAAAGCATCGGCGGCCAGCCGTATCTCGTCGTCGCTTCGCCCCTGAAAAAAATGCCAGATTATATACTTATTACGATGTATCCGAGACGGCTGATCGACGACGTCATCAGAGACAACAGCCTGAAAATCGGCCTGGTCGCCCTGGTGAGCGGCTGTTTCGCTTTTTTCATCGGTCTTCTTCTCTCGCGGCACTTCCTGTGGCCTATCACTCAGCTCGCGGCGGGAGTCGCGGCGATCGAGCGGCGAGAGTTCGCGCACCAGGTTCCGCCTCTCGGCAACGACGAGTTCGGCGATCTCGGCGTGACGTTCAACCGCGTCATCTCGAATCTCGAGGAGATGCATGTCGGAAAGATCGTTCAGGAGACCCTGTTCCCGAAGATGCCGATCACCCAGGGGGAATACGAGTTGTACGGCGCGACCGATTCGATGACCGACCTGGGCGGCGATTACTTCGACAGCTTCACCGTCGAGGAACGCCATGTCGTCACCATCATCGGCGATGTCACGGGGCACGGGGTGCCTGCGGCTCTGCTGATGGCCATGGCCAAGAGCGGCGTCGCCATGCTCGGGCCGGCCGAGTCTGTCTGCGCCGTCGAAGCCATGAACCGGCTGAACCGGATGGTGTTCGAGACGGTCAAGAAGAAACGGCTGATGAGCCTGATCTACACGGTGCTCGACACGCAGTCGAACAATTTCGAACTTGTCAACGCAGGTCACTGCTTCCCGTTCCTCCATCGGTTCGCGAGCGGCGAAACGACCGAGATCGAAAATCCGGCGTTTCCCCTGGGGGCGAGAAAAAACGTGGCCTTCACGAGTGCGTCTATCGCCTTGAATCATGGCGACAGTCTCATCCTGTACACCGACGGGATCGTCGAGGCGAAAGACACGGAAAACACGGTCATCGGATACGCCCGCCTGCAACGAATTGTCGGAGAAGCATGCGCATCGGCTCAGACAGCCGAATCCGTTCATGCCGGTATCCTGCATCGTGTGAAAAGCCTGATCGGCAGCAGGGTGATCGAGGACGACGTCACATTGCTCGTGATCCGTCGAAGAAACGGTTGACACCACTTCGAATCGCTGGTAACATGAACAATTCCGGTCAAGTTTTAGAGGGGTGGATCGTCGCCTCTTGAAAGGCAGGGATTGCTCGCGGCGTGGCCTTGATCAATGACGCAGTCATCGCCGAGGTACGTGGACGGATCGACATCGTCCAGTTCGTCAGCGAGTATGTACGCCTTACCCACACCGGCCGGACGTACAAAGGGCTGTGTCCGTTCCACCAGGAAAAGACCCCCAGCTTTTACGTCGTTCCTGACAAGCAGATCTTTCACTGTTTCGGATGTTCGAAAGGCGGTGACGTGTTCCGGTTCCTGATGGAGGCCGAGCACCTGACGTTCCCCGAGGCGATCCGGCAGCTTGCGCGGCGCGCCGGCGTCGCCATTCCGATCGAAAAAGACCCCGAATACGAGAAGAAAGCCCGTGTGTACCAGATTCTCGATGAAGCGGCGAAATTTTACACCGCCCAGCTTCACCAGGCAGGTGGCAAACTCGCCCGCGAGTATCTGAAGCAGCGTGGCATCACCCCCGAGACGGCGACCAGGTTCCGCCTTGGCTATGCCCCCGACACCTGGGATGCCCTTGCTCTCGCCCTGGGGAAAAACGCCGAGCGCGTCCAGCTTCTCGACCGGGCCGGCCTGGTCAAGCAGCGCTCGACCGGAACAGGCCACTACGATACGTTCCGGCATCGCCTGATCATTCCGATCGCCGATGCCCACGGCAGGATCGTCGGGTTTGGCGGCCGCGTGATGGTGAAGGGCGAAGAGCCGAAATATCTCAACAGCCCCGAAACCGACCTGTTCAACAAGCGGAAGATGCTGTTCAACTTCCGTGACGCGCTTCAGCCGATCCGGCGTAGCAACTCGACCATCGTGGTCGAAGGGTATCTCGACGTAATCAGCCTCGTGCAGGCAGGCATCACGAACGTCGTCGCCACTCTCGGCACGGCCATCACCGCAGATCAGGTCGCCCTGCTTGCCCGCAACTGCGAAAACGTCTACTTCTGTTACGACGCCGACGAAGCCGGCCAGCGGGCCACGGTGCGCGCGATTTCCCTGCAGCGCGACACGCCCTTGACGGCGAAAGTCATCACGTTTGAAGACCCGAAAGACGATCCCGACAGCTTCGTGCGCCGCGAAGGCGCCGAGCGGTTCGTCGATCGCATCAATGCCGCGAGGGACATCTACACGTTCCTCGTGGAAACCAAGACCCGTGGAATGAAGCCGCCGCTCGAGATCGCGGTCAAAGAGCGGCTGGTTCGCGAATTCAAGGATCTCGTCCCGGCGATTCACAGCCCTGTTGCGCGCAGCGAAGTCATCAAGACAATTGCACGGCTGATCGACATCGACCCGGGAGCGCTTGAAATCCAGTTCGCGAACCGCACGTTCGTCAAGCCGGAAGGGGGAGCGGGAACGCCCGTTCGCGCCCGGCCGGTGACTGACGGGATGGTGCGGCGGCAGGAGTGGGTGCTCAAGCACCTGATAGAACATCCCGAAGAGCTGGAGCGCACGCGAGCCATGCTTGCCCCGGCCGACTTGACCGATACCCGGCTTCAACAGATATTTACGGCGCTATGCCGTTTACAGGAAGCTTCGGGCGGGAAGGCACGGCCGGCGGACATCATTGCCGCGATCGACGATTCCGAGCTCGCCTCTCGTTTCAGCGAGCTTCTCATCGAACTCGAGGAGAAGCCCGCGGAGCCGTTTCTCGAATGTGTGTACGGACTCGTGAAAAGCCGGTTGAAGCGTGAAATCGAAGAGCTTCTGGCGCGAATCCGCACCGCAGAGCGGAACGGGCGCGAGAGCGAAGTTGCCGAGCTTACCATGCAGCAACTCGAGCTCCGTCGCAAGATGGAGGCACTCAACCAGCGGAATGCTGGATTGTAAGGAAACATACATGAAGACTTCGTCCACCACACAGGCCACAGCCAAGGCCTCGCCGAAACAGACAAAGAAAGCGGCCGCGCAGACGGCCGTCGAAGCCGCCGCGCCTGCGCCGGCGCCGGCCCCGACCCCGGGACCGGCGGGAAAATCGCTCGAGGCGATCCGCGCCGAACTGATCGAGAAGGGCAAAAAACAGGGCTACCTGAGCTACCAGGAAATCAACAGCGCACTGCCTGACGGCCTCGACACCGAAGCGTTCGAGACCGTCGTCACCGAGCTGATGGATGCCAACGTCGAGCTGGTCGACGACGACGAGATCCAGCTCAAGGAAAAACTCCGGATGCCGGAGGAGAAGAAGGACGAGAATTATGTCGAGGCCCAGGAAGACTTTGACGACATCGACGACTCGGTCCGGGTCTACCTCCGCGAAATCGGCAAGATCAAGCTTCTCACCATGCAGGAGGAAGTCACCCTCGCCAAGCGCATCGAGCACGGCGACCAGGAAGCGCAGCGCAAGCTGATCGAGGCGAACCTGCGCCTTGTCGTTTCGGTCGCGAAGAAATACACCAAGCGCGGCCTCCTCTTCCTCGATCTCATCCAGGAAGGCAACCAGGGCCTGATCCGCGCGGTCGAGAAGTTCAAATATCGCAAAGGATATAAATTCTCCACGTACGCCATCTGGTGGATCCGCCAGGCGATCACCCGCGCTATCGCCGACCAGGCCCGAACGATCCGCATCCCGGTCCACATGGTCGAGACGATCAACAAGCTCCGCAAGGCGAGCCGCAAGCTGGTCCAGAAGCTTGGCCGCGACCCGGCCGTCGAGGAACTCGCCCTCGAGGTCGGCCTGCCGGTCGAGAAGGTCAAGAACATCATGAAGACGGCGATGGATCCGATCTCGCTCGAAACGCCGATCAACGGCGAGGAAGACTCGCACCTTGGCGACTTCGTCGAGGACAAGTCGGCCCTGCCGCCGGCCGAAACGGCCTTCAACAACATCCTCAAGGAGCAGATCAACCGCGTTCTCTCGACCCTGACCGAGCGCGAGTCGAAGGTCATCAAGTATCGGTTTGGCCTGGAAGACGGCTGGCAGCGGACCCTCGAGGAAGTCGGCCAGAAGTTCGGCGTCACCCGCGAGCGCATTCGCCAGATCGAGGCGAAAGCCCTCCGGAAACTCCGTCATCCGAGCCGCTCGAAAAAACTCAAGGAATTTTACATGGAATGACGCTTGCGCGGAGCGAAAGGATATGGTATACTTCTTTTGCTTCACGGGCCTATAGCTCAGTGGTTAGAGCTGCCGGCTCATAACCGGCTGGTCGCAGGTTCGACTCCTGCTGGGCCCACACCTGCCGAATGATGTCCTAAGCCCCCATCGTCTAGCGGCCCAGGAC
>JAGOCE010000042.1 GCA_017998915.1 Candidatus Ozemibacteraceae bacterium | reverse complement strand
CTTTCAACGTAAGCACCGCTGCCGGCGCATGTTCCTTCTTCAGGCCTTCAAGCAGCAGGACGAACCGGATCGGGTCGTCGCCGGGGGTGGCGGCCAGCCGCTCGAATTCAGCCTGGATGCGGTCGGCGGGAATCGGCCTGGCGCGGTCGGGAGAAACGCGCGCCAGGATCATCTGCATGTGGAGCCGGGTTGCCGGGTCGGCCTCGGCTTCAGCCAGCACCGAGAACGCCACTTTCAGCTCGTCGGTCCAGGTGATGCTTTCGATCCGTGTCAGAACGGTGAACCGGACTGCCGGATCAGGTGATCGCAGGTCCGAAAACAGCGCGTAGGCAATCTGCTGGCTCATGCCGCCCCTGGCTCTGAGAACGCCCTACCGGTGTGACGCGGCGATCTGCATGAACGTCTCGCTGATCTTGCGGCAGCGTTCCAGAAAATCGGCTTTGGGGAGAATGTCGATGTACCGCTGTTCGTTCTCGGCCTTGATCTCGATCAGTGCCAGCGTTTCCATCTGTTTCAGGATCTTCCGGATCTCCTCCTGAGGGACCACGAACGCTTCGGCACAGGATTTGACCACGTCCGGAAGCCGCATCATCGCGATGCTGGGCATGTATTTGACACCCCTCACCGAGTGTTGCATCAGAAGGTTCAAAATCTCGGCGACGCTCACGAACAGGTCGGGGGCCCGGGTGACCAGGTCCGAGGTTTTCTTCAGCCGCTCCACCAGGTTCGAGAGAACGGCGTTGACCAGTTTCGGCGACTGCTCCAGGAAATCCTCGAAATCCTTGCGGCCGATTTCGGCGACCTTGGTGGCGCCGACGGCCGTCGCCGAGGCCGTTCGTTTCTGGTCCTTCGTCAGAAGCGCCATCTCGCCGAACACGGTCACCGGCTTCAGGATGGCCAGAATCGATTTCTTTTCGCCCTGCTGGACCGAAATCTCGACCTGGCCCTCGGTCAGCAGATACGCGGTATTACCGACCTCGCCTTCCCGGAATATCAACGCGCCTGGTGAAAACTCGCGAACCAGTGATTTCATGGCCTGATCCTCTGACAATGGGTTTTTCTCAAGGTAGTATATCCCGCCCTCTTTCGCAATGCGGTGCAGAAACAGATCGTCAGGGCATGGTGATATAACTGAGGTCGGCGACAGCGATGCCTCCGGGCTGGTCGCCGGCGTTGCCGCGGCCGATTCCGAGGATCTCGCTGGAAAGGTCGGCGACGAGTTCCCCAGGTTGCTCCCTTTCCGAAACGAACGCCCCCGGTTTGATGGGGAGCCCGATTCTGCGGGCGTCAGCCTCGGTGCGGACGGCGATCGCCTTGATCACGTCGCGTCCGAACGGAGGCTGGGCCTGGAAGTCGAAGGCGTCCGTCTGTCCCGGTATTTCGTAGGTGCCGGCCGTGACGTGGTTCCCTCCCGAATAGGGGTTGGGGAACAACATGTTGACCGATCCGTCCGGGGAGATGCCGACGATAAAAAGGTAGCAGTCATGCGAAACGGCGAAGGAGTAGATGATGTTTTCCCGATGCCTGAACGACGTTTTGCCGCCTTTGGTGCGAAGATTGACCTGGAAAGGGGTTTCCGGGACCGACAGATCGAACAGGCTTTTCTGAAGCAAAGCCGCTTTGAGAGGCTTTGCAAGTTCGCGCGCGAGCTGCTCGACGGTTCGTGCATCCGCTTTCAACACTTCCAGGCCGGCGGAATCGGTGAATATCACTCGCTGCCCTCGTCTGGAGCGATCGGCAAGACCGATCAGATCCCGCCTCGAATCCGGATCCACGAAATTGAGGAAATCAAGACGTGAGAGTGCGCCCGCGAGCAGGGTGGACTGCTGTCCGGCGAGGGAGAGATTCAGCTTTTCCCGTTCATACGGCTTGCAGAGTCGAGCATACGAATCCGTCGTTCCCCGCACGGCGTGAGGGTGTTTTTCTATGGCGCGCTTCGAGCCCGGGATGGGGGTGTCCAGGACCGTCGATGCACCGTCCTCCGGGGCTGGAGAACACTGTGGAACCTGTTTGAATCCGGCCGCGTTCAGACGGCTTCTGACGTGAAAATACAGTTCTCGATATGTAATGACGCCGTTGGTATCGGTGTCGGCAGGTCCTTTCAGACCGGAACGCAGCATGGCGGAGAAAAGCCCGGAGGGAACTCCCGCCGGGGCTTCTTCGACGTCGAGGCATTCGACGCAGGGCTCGAAATCGCGTGCCGCACCGAAAAAGACGTGCCCCGGCCAGGGGCCTTTCGTCGTCGGCGGCTGCAGTCCGAACACCTGGGGCTGCAGCTCCTTCTCCGCATCGGGCGCAGGCAATACGGGCTCTTTCAACACCCTCGCCAGCCCGGCCGGTTGGTCGGAAAAACTCAGACTGCGGTTCGCGGAACCGGAAAAACAGGAGTCGACGACGCAGAAGAAGGTGCGTCCCCGGAGCGTGGCGAAATACCGGTCGAGCAGATCGTCCGTCAGGAGTCCGTTTCGCTCGTAATCCCAGGGGGCGATGCTTTCATCCTGCCCGTCGGGTTCGTCGCCGTCCTGGTCGGCGACCCGGAACCCGTGTCCGCAGAAATACAGCAGGACCGTATCTCCGGGATCCGTTCCTTTTGCCAGGTGCGTCGCGAACGTCTCAAGGATCTTTTTTCCCGTCGCCTCCGAATCGAGCAGGGTGACGATGTCCGCATCCCGGAACCCATACCTGTCGATGAGGATCTTCTTCAGGAACAAGCAGTCGTTCACACATCCTGCGAGATGGTCCCGGGGTGACGGATACGCGTTGATGCCAACGAGAAGGGCCTTGAGCCGGGCGCCCTGGGCAATTACAGAAACGCTCAGAAAGAGGGCAAGGAATACACACATCCTTGCAAGCGCAACGGTGTAACGGAAATCTCTCATCGTCTCACTCCCCAGAAATCTCTTGTCTCGCCAAGAGTCTACCAGAAACACATCCCTTGTTGCTCTTGTCCAACCTGAAACGCAAAGGTACAAAAAACGCTTCACCACAGAGTCACAGAGGCACGGAGAAAAAGCTCGCAAAAAACAAACGCTATAGAACCGTAGGGGCAATTCGTGAATCGCCCGAGTCGTTGAACCTGATGTGCTTGCCCGGAATGGGCGGGTTTGTTACCCTGAACGTATACAGAGACATTCTTTCGAGAGGGAAGTTCATCATCCGGTACGCCGCACGACCGTAGGTCTGCAGACGACATGATCCGGGTGATGAGCGGGGAGGATTCATGGCTTGCCGTTTCGTGCGACCCCTGATCGTATGTATATTTATAGGTATAACATTGTCTCCCGCGAGCGCCGATCGCACAGCGGCAGTCTCTTTCGTCGAACAGGGCCTGCGCGCCGCGGATGTCGACGCGAAAATCAGGTGCTTCACGCAAGCCTGGGAGGCGGATTCAACGTACGCCGTCGCCGCGATCAACCTGGCGACGGCATATCAGAAGAAGGGAAACCCCGACGACGCCGTCCGCTTTTTCAAGGAAGCCTTCGCGATTGCTGAAACGGCAGACGATGCTCCGGTAACCGCACAGGCGCTGTTCGGCCTCGGCGATGTCGCGTATGAAGGGAAACGGTATGGAACCGCCTGGGAATACTATCGGAAAGGGCTCGTTCACTGCCCCGACGACCCTGAGACGATGAGCCGGATCGCGACGCTGAGAAAGAAGATGCCCCACTATTTCACCTCCGACGGCGAGTTCCTGTTCAAAGACCGGGACCAGATCTCCGCCGGTCTCCAGTTGAAGCGCGGCACGGGGGTCGTGCCGCGGTCGGACGGGATCGATCTGCCGATACCCTTCGAATACGACAGCGACGGGATCTCACCGGAAGCAAAGCTTCAGATGACCGCTCTCGAAGAAGCCGTGAAGGCCCTCCCTTTGGGGATCATCGCCATCAACGGCCACTGCGATTCCCGGGGCGATCCTGACTACAACCTGAAACTGTCCAGGCGCAGGGCAGAGGCGGTGAAACGTTACCTGATGAAAGTCACCGGCTTCCCCGCCAGCCGCTTCCGGACGAACGGATTCGGATTCGAGCGGCCCGTCGTGCCGGATGCCCGCTCCGAGGCCGATCACCAGAAGAATCGTCGCGTCGAAGTCGCTCTCGAGGCGAAATGATGATGAGGCGGTCTATACCGATAAAAATTCTTCTGTTCGCTGTCTGTATGATCCTCTCCACCACCGGGGCGTTCGGAAAACCACCTGCCGGGGCTTCGAAACCGTCGCGCCGATGGGTTTCTCCGTCCGCCTCTTCACAACCAGACCGCGACCGGACGGGGCGGGCACGGCGGGTTGCGCTGCTGATCGGGAATGCAGCGTATCCCTTTGCTCCGCTGGCAAATCCCCTCAACGACGTCCGCCTGCTGGCCGAGACCCTGAAATCGTGCGGGTTTGACGTGCAGCTTTTCGAGAACCAGTCGCGAAAGGGCATGATCGAGGCCCTGAAGGCGTTCGAGGAAAACCTTGCCGGAAAAGACGCCGGCCTGTTTTACTTTTCGGGCCATGGTTTGCAGATCCGGGGCGAGAATTACCTGGTCCCCGTCGATGCCGATGCGTCGACCGAGTCCCAGATAGCATACGAATGTTTCGAGGCGCGTCGAGTCATCGACGCGATGCAGGCAGCCCGGGCTCGGGTGAACATCATCATTCTCGACGCGTGTCGCAACAATCCCATCGTACGAAGCTCGCGTTCGATCAGCGGCGGCCTGGCGAAAATGGAGGCTGGCGACCAGATGATCATCGCCTATTCGACTTCGCCGGGCGATGTCGCGCAGGACGGCAGCCAGGGCGGGAACTCCCCGTATCTTGCGAACCTGGTGAAACAACTGCTGGTTCCTGGCCAGGAAATCGAATCCATGTTCCGGAATGTGCGCCGGGGCGTCCTGAGCGAAACCGAAAATATGCAGAAACCATGGGAACACACGAGTCTGGTCGATTCGTTTTGCTTCGTTCCCGGAACCGTGCCTTCCCGTCGCCCGCCCGAAGAACCTGCTCCGACGGGAAAAACCTCGATGCCGGAGTTGGCCGGATCCATGAACGCCCTGCAAGAGGCGGCCGGACGGGGGGATGCCGACGCACAGGTACGGCTGGGCAGAATGTATGAAAGGGGCGAGGGCGTGGAACGAAATCCCGAAAGGGCGTTCGAATGGTATCGGAAGGCCGCGGAACAGGGCCTGGCCAGTGCCCAGACCTTGCTCGGGGACTGCTACCGCTACGGGGCCGGGGTGACAAAGGATTTCCGCAAGGCAGCCGAATGGTATGAAAAAGCATCTCAACAGAACGATGGAGATGCCCAGGTCGGTCTCGGTGGCATGTATTATTACGGGGAAGGCGTGAAGCGCGACCTCGCCGCCGCCATGGAACTTTATTTGCGTGCCGCGCAGGCAGGCCATCCCTATGGCCAGATGAATGTCGGGTTGCTGTATGAACGGGGCGAAGGAATGCCTCATAATATGGCGAAAGCTATTGAATGGTATCAAAAAGCCGCCGACCAAAATCTTCCGGCAGCATGGGGAAAACTGGGAGTGCTGTACGGAGACGGCATTGGTGTTCCCAGGGATCCGGTGAAGGCGAAGGCATTTTTTGAACGAGCAGCCGCAAAGGGCGATCCTGGCGCCTTGGAAAACCTCGGCGCGATGTATGAAACCGGAAGCGGCGTGCCACGAAATTTCGAGCGGGCATTCGACCTCTTCCGGCAGGCGGTGGAGAAGGGCGGTATCCATGCCCTGGCGAAACTTGGCGTTTTATATGCGAACGGAACCGGGGTGAACAAGGACCTTGCGAAGGCCGCCCAGCTGTTTCAGCAGGCCGCGAACCAGGGAGATCCGGATGGCCAGGTGAATCTCGGACAGATGTATGAACGCGGTGATGGCGTGCCACAGGACTGGTTCAAAGCTTTCACCCTATACCAGCAGTCCGCGGCACAGGGCAATGTGGGTGGCCGGGTCAAGTTGGGTGTCTGCTATGCAGACGGAAGGGGCGTGCTGAAGAACACAGCAAAGGCATTCGACCTTTTCAATGGTGCCGCAGCCGAGGGCAACCCCATGGCCCAGGTGAACCTCGGCATGATGTACGAGCTGGGTGACGGAATCCCAAAAAATCACGCCAGGGCTATCGAACTGTATCAGCAGGCCGCGAACAATGGAGTCGTATCAGCCTGTTACAGGCTTGGCGTCATGTATGCGAACGGAACCGGCGTCAGAAAAGATTTTAGAAAGGCCGCCGAACTGTTCCGGACCGCGGCTGACCAGGGACTTGCCGACGCCCAGATGAATCTTGGCCTGATGTATGAGCGGGGCGACGGCTTCCCGCAGAATATCTTCATCGCAGCCGACTGGTACCGAAAAGCCGCGGACCAGGGACATCCAGAAGCCCTGAAACGCCTCCAGATGATGAATCTGCCGGTGATGAGGCGTCGGTGAGGGACGGCGCGTGAAGGGGGGCTTGCCGAAAAATATGGCGATCAATAATTCCGCCGGTCGAATTTCGGCAGGGAGAGGTTCGGAAGAACCTGGTAGACGTCGTTCGGCGTGAAAACGACCAGGTCGATCAGCTTGAACATGCGTTTCGCCGATTTGTGCGACCGGTGAATGAGCTGCTTCAGACCATCGAGATCCGACTTCTCGACCTGCTTTGACAGCGTGATATGCGGCTTGAAATTCTCGGCGTCGGCGTGGGGAAACGGGTCGATCGCCTTTCCGAGCCCCAGCCTGACCGCCTCGTGAAACTCCTGCAGCTCCCTGCTCGTGAGCACCTTGAGATAAAGCAGCGGCGATTTTTCAGCGGCATAGGAAAACAGGTCCAGGCCCCGTATGAAAACTTTCATTGGCAGGAACGGTCTGGCGATCTCGGCGATGCGCGGCAGCAGGTTGCGCACATCCTGTTCCGTCATGCCCTCGTTGGGATACGCGAGATACTTGATCGTCAAGTGCGCCAGGTCAACCGGATCGAACTTCGTACAAAATCCATTCAGCCGGCGATGCCACGTCGCGATCAACCGCCTGCTCTCCGCCGGCAGCCTGAACGCCAGCGTATACGGCAATTTACATCCCCTGTTATCCATGATTCATCTGCAAGATATTATATAATAAGGTTTCCTATGCGCCACTGACAGCAAGGCTGGCGCCCCATCTTCACTTCAAACTTCAAACTTCGAACTTCAAACTTCATCTGTTACCATGAAAGCCCCGGAAAATTCCGGGGCTTTCATGGTAACAGATGCTATCAGAGTGTGTCGAGAACCTTGGTCTGGGCGTTGAACTCCTCGATCAGCTTGTCCCACTTCGGGGCCTGGGCGGCGGCTTCGACCCAGAACTCGGGATCCCACAGCTGGTTGATCTCTTCGAACGTCTTCCCCTGCTGCTCGACCCAGGTGTAATACTTGAGATTGTGCAGCTTCTTGCGGTCGTGGTACCCGAGCTCATGCACATGCTGGATGCTCTCGCCGAGCATGTACCGTTCCCAGTCGATGACGGCCTGGGTCGCGTTGTAGGCTCCGTGCGACTGCTGCAGCTCGCCCAAGCGTGAGGTGTACATCTCAGCAGCGTCGGTGAACGGCATGATCAGAACATCGTTCTCGTCCATCTCGAAGAACTTCGCGGTCTTGATGGCCGAAAGCATGTTGCTGATGCTGCTGATGCCCATCAGGGGCAGCAGCTTGATGATATCCTCGGAAACGCCGGCATCGCGAAGCGCCTTGTGGCCTTCCGGCTCGTTGAACAGGCGCAGGATGCGCATGCAGTTCTCGTCATCGACGGCGACGACACAGTCGGTGTTGCGGACGTTATGTACCCACGGCACGTGCTTGTCGCCGATGCCCTCGATGCGGTGATCGCCGAAGCCGTTCCAGAGCAGGGTGGGGCACTGGAGCGCCTCGGAGGCGACGATTTTGCTGTGAGGAAACACGGTCTTCAGGTAGTCGCCGGCCGCGATCGTGCCGGCCGAACCGGTCGCGGAAACCCAGGCGGCGAGACGGTTTCCTGGTTTCGCGATCGCCTTGAACGTCTCTTCGACGGCGGAGCCGGTGACATGATAGTGCCAGTTATAATTACCGAACTCGGCGAACTGGTTGAAGATGACGACCTTGTCTCCGCGGGTCTTGATCAGCTCCCAGCACTTGTCATAGATCTCCTTGACGTTCGACTCGCAGCCGGGGGTCGCGATGACCTCGCTGGTGCCGATCTTGCGCAGCCAGTCGAACCGCTCCTTGCTCATGTTCTCGGGAAGGATCGCGATCGCGGGCGTGTCGAGCAACGCGCAGTCGTAGGCACCGCCGCGGCAGTAGTTGCCGGTGCTGGGCCAGACGGCCTTCTGGGTCGTCGGGTCGAACTCGCCGCTCACCAGTCGCGGAACGAGGCAGCTGAACGCCGCGCCGACCTTGTGGGCGCCGGTCGGAAAATACTTGCCGATCAGGCCGACGATGCGGGCTTTCACGCCCGTGATCTTCGAGGGCAGTTCGAAATAGTTCGCGCCGCCGAACAGGCCGGTGTTGACGTCATTGTGCCAGGTGATGCGGAACAGGTTGATCGGGTTCACATCCCACAGCCCGACGCCCTTCAGCTTCTTCTGCACCTTCTCGGGGATGAGCTTCGGGTTTTTCATCTGGGCGTAGGTCGGGATCAGGATGTTCTTTTCCCGGCACCGCTTCTCGGTGTTGACAAGCACGTCCCTGCGCATCTTGAGTTCGAATTTTTTCGCGTATTTCGACACGGTGGTCTCCTGTTATGTGTTGTCGGACGAACCGGGGATCACCACGGAGGCACTGAGACACAGAGGAAGGTCAGGCGTTATGAAGAAAAATCTCTGTGTCTCAGTGTCTCTGCGATGTTACCTGGTTACGGGTAGATATGCGTTCCGGCCTGGCCTTTGACGGCACGGGCCAGGTTCTCGGGGTTGGTGATGATCGCATGCTTGCCGCCCGCGCGCAGGAAGCTCAGGACCGCCTTGCACTTGGGAAGCATCGAGCCCGGCTTGAAGTGGCCTTCCGCGATGTATTTCTCGAGTTCGAGCGCCGTGCACTTGTCGAGGGCCTTCTGATCGGGCTTGCCGAAGTTCAGATACACCTTCTCGACCGCGGTCGAGATGATGAACGCGTCTGCCTTCAGGTTCTTGGCGAGGAGTCCCGACGCGTAATCCTTGTCGATGACCGCCGCGGCGCCCTTGAGCATGCCGTTTTCCTCGCGGACGACCGGGATGCCGCCGCCGCCGACCGCCACCACGACGAAGCCGCGGTCCGCCAGGGCGCGGATCGAGTCTTCCTCGACGATCTCCTGGGGCAGGGGGGAGGCCACGACGCGCCGCCAGCCGCGGCCCGCGTCTTCCATGATGTCCCAGCCTTCTTTTTCCTTGCGGCTCTTCGCGACTTCCTCGGTGTAGAACTTGCCGATCGGCTTGGTCGGCTTGAGGAACGACGGATCGTTCTTGTCGACGACAACCTGCGTGACGACCGTCACGACGTCCTTCTTGATGCCGCGCTTCTTGAACTCGTTCGAGAGGGCCATCTGGAAATTGTATCCGATGGCGCCCTGCGTGTCGGCCACGCAGGAATCGAGCGGGACCGGATGGATCTGCGAGATCGCGAAATCGCTGCGCAGCAGGATGAAGCCGACCTGCGGTCCGTTGCCATGCGTGACGATGACGTTGTAGCCGGCTTCGATCATGTCGGCGATGTGGACCATCGTGTTGCACGCGGCCTGATACTGGTCGGGCACGCTCTGGCGCTTCTCGTCCTGGATCAGGGAGTTGCCGCCGACGGCCACGACGGCCAGTTTGCTGGTCTTCGGTTGTTCGGTCATGGGTTCCTGTTTTCCTTTCGGTGTCATAGAAAGATATCTATGGCTATAGAAAAATCACTTCTTGAGGGCCAGCGGAAGCATGGCGTAGAACTCGGCGCACTTCACGACCTCGGCGAGCGGTACCTGGTCATTCACGGTGTGCGCATGCACCTCGTTGCCCGGCCCGAAGCCGATCGACGGGATGTTCGCCTTGCCCATCCAGTAGGTGCCGTTGGTCGAGAAGACCCACTTGTCGACGATCGGTTCCTTGTTGTCGTGGCAGGACTTGTAGGCATCGACGCCCGCGGTGACCAGCGGGTGCTTCGGATCGAGGGCCCACGGCGGATAATACTTGCTGACCGGAAAGACGAAGCCGGTGTAGCTGGGCACGTCGTAGAACAGTTCTTCGACCTTGCCGTTCTTCATGCTGGGCAGCGACTCGAGTTCCTTGATCGACGACTCCTCGTTCTCGCCGAAGGTGAGGCGCCTGTCGAGGTAGATCGTGCACTCGTCGGGAACGGCGTTCAGGCTGGGGGTCTTGCACTCGATCTTCGAGACCACGATCGAGCCCTTGCCCAGGAACGGGTCGTCCTTGAACATGTGAGACATCTTGCTGATCTCGTCGATGATCGGCGTCATCTTGTAGATCGCGTTGTCGCCGCGCTCGGGGGCCGAGGCGTGACAGGTGCGGCCCTTGGTCGTCACCTTCAGCTCGACGCGGCCGCGGTGGCCGCGGTAAATGCGCATGCAGGTCGGTTCGCCGATGACGACGAAGTCCGGCTTGATCTTTTCGGTCTCGACGAGCGAATGCGGGGCGATGCCGTCGCACTCCTCTTCCATGTTGCCGAAATAGTACAGACTATATCCGTCGAGCAGATTGAGATCCTTCAGGATCTTGAGCGCGTAGACCATGCCCGGAGTCGAGCCCTTCTCGTCGCAGGCACCGAGCGCATACAGGATGCCGTTCTCGACCTTGCCCTTGAAGGGGTCCCATTTCCACTGGGTCGGGTCGGCGATGCCGACGGTGTCGATGTGGCTGTCGAACACGATCTTGATGGGGCCGTTGCCGACGCGGCCGACCGAGTTGCCCATCTTGTCGACGAACACCTCGTCGAACCCGAGCTTCTTCATCTCGTCGTTGATGCGCTTCACGACATCGCCGATCTTCGATTCATAGCTCGGAATCGCGCAGATGTCCCGCATGAACTGGATCATTGCCGGTTCATGCTTCTTGACTTCGGCCTGGATCTTTTCAATCATGCCCTTGTCGATCTTCATGTGGTGCTCGCTTTCCTTGTTTTCGTATTCAGAACCGTTCCCACAGGGAACGGGCCAGTTCGCGTGACTTCGCGCACATCTCGGCTTCCTCGCCCTCGGCCAGGAAGGTGAGTTTGCCGTCGTCGTAGATCTTTTTGCCGCGGCAGATCGTCGTGTTGACCGTCGCGCCGGTGAGGCCGAACAACATGTGGCCCAGCGTGTTGCCGGCGTTGATCGGGGTCGGAGGCAGGTAGTTCCAGATCACCATGTCGCTGGCGGCGCCTTCCTCGAGAACGCCGATCGGCGTCTTGAAGATGTTCGAGGCCAGGGCGGGGTTGCTCTGGGAATACATTTTCCATACTTCCCCGTATGCTTTGCGCGGGTCGCCGGCCTGGTGCTTGTGCAGGATGTTCGCCAGGGCGAAATCCGGCAGCGGCGACGGCGACATGCCGTCCGTGCCCATCATGACCGGGACCTTTTCCTTCATCATCAGCTCGATGTTCGCGCAGCCGACGGCGTTGTTCATGTTCGAGCGCGGGTTGTGCGCGACGTTGGTGCGCGTGAGCGCCAGCGTGTGAATGTCCATCTCGTCGACGTGGACGCAGTGCGCGAAGATGCTGTCGGGGCCGGTGAGGCCGACACGGTGCAGCCGGTCGATGACCGAGCGGAAGCCGCGCTTGCGGGCATCCTCGAGATCTGCCTTGTCCTCGCAGACGTGGATGTGGCACCCGACCTTGAGGCCCTTGGCCAGCTCGGCGGCACGGGCGAGCGTCGAGTCCTCGATGGTCATGCTCGCATGCAGGCCCATCATCGCGGCCATATCGGGCTCGCTGTCGAGCTTGATGCCCCGAATGAAGTTCGCGTTTTCTTCGAGACCCGCATCGCGCCGGGAAGCGCCGTCGCGGTCGGAAATCTCGTAGCAGAGACAGCCGCGGACGCCGCACTTCCGGAACGCCTGCTGAAGCGTATTCAATGAGCCGCCGATCGCGTGCGGGCTGGCGTGATGGTCGATCAGGGTCGTGACGCCCGAGCGAACCGCTTCAAGAAGCGGGATCATCGCGGTCAGATACAGATCATCGGGTTTGAGAGCCTTGTCGAGCCGCCACCAGAGCCGCTCGAGGATCTGCACGAAGTTCTCGGGCGGGGCGTCCTTCAGGGCGATGCCGCGCGCGAACGTCGAATACAGGTGCATGTGCGCGTTGATCAGGCCGGGGGTGAGCAGCAGGCCGTTCGCGCTCTCGAATTTCGCCTTGGGAAAACGCTTCTTCAGCTCGTCCGTCGTTCCGATACCGTGAATCTTCTTCTCGTCGAAAGCGACCGCGCCGTCCTCGATCACCTGGTGGTTGGTGCCGAGCGTCGCTACCGTAGCATGTCCGATGATCTTCATCCGTTCACCTCGGGTAAAAGTATCCCTCGCAACAACGATAAACGGCGATCCGTCACAGACGTTCGCCGCTCCTGTTCACATCATGGAGAATATGGTGTGGAAGCCCGACACCGTTCGTCCCGTTCCTTGTCGTACTGTTCCCGCGTATCTCATGAGAGGAACGGCCGAAATCTACCATACCCCCCGCCCATTGTCAAAAAATATGGGTTCCGTTGAACTCGACGTGCTCACGGAGGGGGCGGGCTTGAAACCCGCCCCCATACCGGATCTTACGCCTTGCCGAAATACAGCTCGCGGCTGCGGCGGTTCTGCGTTCGTACGATCTCCGAAAGTTCGTCATCGCTGAAGCGGGTGAACTTGCCGTCGTTGATCAGCAGCTCGCCGTGGACGACCGAGAGGTCAACATTGTCGGCCGCGCAGAATACCAGCGCCGCCAGCGGATCGGTCGAACTGCCGGCCTGCCGCAGCGAGTCGAGTCTGAAACCGACAAGATCCCCTTCCATGCCGGCCTTCAAAAGGCCGATGTCGTCTCGGCCGAGTACCTTCGCGCCGCCCAACGTGGCCATTTTCAGCACGTCTTTCGCCGTGATGCACTTGGCGCCGTTCTTCACGCGCTGCAACAGAAGGGCGTTGCGAACTTCGAGCATCATGTTCGAACAGTCGTTGCTCGCCGAGCCGTCGACCGCGATGCTGACGGGAACCCCGGCCTTTTGATACTCGACGATCGGCGCGATGCCCGAGCCGAGGCGCATGTTGCTGGTCGGACAGTGGGCGACGCCGCCCTGCGCCTTCGCCATGCGCGGAATCTCGGTGCCGGAAATATGCACGCAATGCGCATAGAAAGAGTTGTTGTCCATCCATTCCAGCTGTTCCATCAGTTCGAAGGGGCGGCAGCCGTACATCTTGATGCAGAAGTCGTCCTCGTCGTGGGTTTCCGCCAGGTGCGTGTGGCACTTGAGACCGTTCTTGTTGGCATACCGCTTCGCTTCGACCATCAGTTCCTTGGTCACCGAGAACGGGGAGCACGGCGCCACTACGATGCGCGTCATGCCGCCGGACTGCGCTTCGTGTACTTTCTTCACCAGTCGATCGGTCTCTTCCATGATGACGGCTTCGGTCTGAACGACGGAATCGGGCGGCAGGCCGCCGTCCTTCTTCGACCGCGACATGCTGCCCCGGCACAAGTGGAATCGCAGACCGGCGCGCTTCGCAGCCGTGACCTGACTCTCGAACAGGTGAGACTGGCCCGCGGGAACGAGATACGAGTGGTCGACCGCCGTCGTGCAGCCGCTCTTGAGCAGCTCGAGCGCCGCGACTGTCGTCGACAGGTGAAAATCATCGGCCGTCAGCTTCGCCCAGAGCGGATACAGGTTGACGAGCCACTCGAACAGCTCGGCGTCCTGGACCTTGGGGAAGTTTCGGGTCAGCGTCTGGTAAAAATGGTGATGCGTGTTCACGAGGCCGGGAATGACGATCATTCCTTCCCCGGAGATGCTTCTGGCGGAGCCGGCTTTCTGCGCGAGTTCCGACGCGGGGCCGACGGCGGCGATTTTGGAGCCTTCGACGAGCACCGAGACGTTTTCCAGAACGGGCTCGTCACCGCCGGCCCAGAAATAGCTGATATTCCTGATGAAGAGGTTCATTCCATTCCTCCGAAGGTGTTTTTTTCAACGCCCCATATTACCACACCAAGGGGGAAAATCGCACGATGCCTTCGTCTCGAGGAACGTGCTTCCGTTCGGAATTGTATCTGCGCCATCTGCAGATTGGTTCCTATGTTGGTGTCCGATTTGTCCCGGCCGGGATTGACCGGGGTGGGTGCTTGTGCTAGACTTCGCCCATCAATCGGTTCAAGGAGCAGCAGAGAAGATGAAGAAGCGGATCATTCGAGCTTTTCTCGGCGCGGGAATCGCTGCCGGCATGATGATGAGTGGCCCCCTCGCGGTGAACGCCGCCGAGAGCAAGGATCCTACCAGCATGGTCAACATCGGCGGCGACGCCGGTGCCGCAATCGAGCCTGAGATCGAATTGAAGATCGGCGACCCGGCCCCGGAATTTTCCCTTCCGAACCTCGTCACCGACAAAATGGAAAGCCTGAAGGACTACTCCGGCAAGCCCATCATTCTGTTCTTCATACAGAGCGCCTGCTACTCCTGCCTCCAGGAGGCGAAAGCTCTCAAGACCCTGAAAGAACAGAATCCCGGGGTCGAAGTGATCGCGGTCGGTGTCGATCTGCTCGGGAAGCCGATGCTCGTCTCCTGGGCCGCCCACAACAACATCAACTACCCCGTGCTTCTCGACCCGATCTTCTCGGTTCCCGAGAAATACGGCTTTTCGTTCACCCCCAGCTCCGTCATCATCGACAAGGCCGGAAAGATTGCGATGGTCCATTCCGGCTATCGCCCCCAGGATCTGAAGTTGTTCGAAGACAAGATCAAAGAGCTGCTTTCCCAGAAATGACGTGACGGGCGGCCCCGCCGGCAGGCAGGGCCGCCCTTGCATGACCTGCCTTTCCGCGAGGGAAAGCGACAGGATAACCCGAGAGAAACTGGTAATAGTGAGAGCTATTAAAAAAGAAAGCGACGGCCGGCCATGACCCAGGACGCCGTCGACAGAAAAAACGGTGCGGCCCTGACGCCCGCGCAGGTGGATATCCTCATCTATACCTGGCGGCAGATTTGCGTCGAGGAGCACCTCGAGGGCGTTTTCGCCCTTCTGGTCGATTCCGCTAGGCGCCTGACCGATGCCGAGCACGCCTCGATCGCCCTCATCGAGGGCTCGAAGCTGCGGTTCGTCGGTTCGACACGAGAAGACCAGGCGGCTCGCGGGAACGTCGTCGTTCCGCTCGGCGCCGGCATCCCCGGCAAGGTCGCCCAGGATGGTATAGGACGTCGTATAGAATGTGGCGATTACGTGAGCCCGGTCACGCGTATCAACGCCCCGCCCACCCATGCCCTCGAACACCGGTCACTGGCCTGCGTGCCGCTGAAGGTGCGCGACGAGATCATCGGCACGCTCCAGGTGTACAACCGCGTCGGCGCCCCCAAGTTCGACGAGAACGATCTCGAAGCGCTCCAGGTTCTCGCCGACCATTCATCGGTCACCGTCGAGCGGCTGCGCCTCCAGAAGAACCTGCTCATCGAGTCCAGCCGGGTACGCGGCATCTTCCAGGCGCTTACCGACGGTATCATGGTCGTCGATATGTCCGGCAACCCGGTGTTGTACAACCAGGCGGTCGAAGGCCTGTTTTTCCCAGACGGCAAGCAGAACTTCGCGCTCGCCACCTACGTCAGCAACGTCATCCGGAGCGGCGAGACCTCCGGTTCCTCCGAAGTGGTCCTGCTCAAGCCTCACGAGATGATCCTCTCGAACCGATTCGTCACGATCCCGGGCACGGCTGGCAACCCGGCGGAAGTCATCGTGTCGATCCGCAACATCTCGGACCAGCGCGCGATCGACAGGCGGTTTTCCCAGTTCTACGCCCTGATGCTCCACAAGCATGCGAAACTGATCAGGCGCGCCTGGAAGCAAAAAGATCCGGTGCAGAAGAGAAAACTGCTGCGTCGCCAGAAAGAGTCGATGAGACATCTCATTTCTCTGACGGAACTGAAGAGCGGCCCCCTGCGGCTCGAGCGGGGCAACTGCAGCCTGACCGACCTGTACAGCAAGGTGAAAGCCAACTTCGAGGGTGGCTTCCAGCGCCTTGGAATCCGCGTCGAAGATTCGGGACTGCTTTCCCACGGGCAGATCGCGGGGCGCTTCGACAGCTCCCGCATGACCCTGATGTTCAAAACGCTGTTCATGCAGGCGAAGCGCACATTGAAAAATGGCGAGAAGTTCATCTGGAATGCCGTGCCATCTGCCGGGCGTATCGAACTGTTCGTCGGTCTGCATGGCGCGGGCATCTCCGAGCATGTCCGCGAGGATGCCCTCGACTGGAACGCCCAGGTCGATCGCATCATTTCGGGGGAAAGCACGTCGCTCGACCTCGATCTCGCCTTCCTTGGCCACATGGTCCATGCTCACAAGGGCACGATCACGATCTGCCGCGACAGCGACGATGAGACGTCGATCAAGGTCGCGCTCCCGCTGGGGTGATATGAAATGATTCCGCTGAACGATTCAACCCGCATCAGAAGATACGCGTTCGACGAGGTCGTGCGCGTTCCCTGCGCGCTGAGCGAAGTAGGGAAGGTCCGTGACCGGATCGGGAGCAAGCTCGAAGCCCTCGGATATACCCCCCGCGTGAAGATGAACATTGCTCTCGGCCTCGAAGAGGCGATGATGAACGCGATCGATCATGGCAGCCTCCGCGGCCAGCCGGTCATCGAGGTCGGCTCGACCGTCAACAACCAGTGCTGCATCCTTCAGGTCACCGATTTCGGCGGCATCACCTTCAACCCCGAATACTTCGAAAAGCTTGCCGAAGTGAAAGAATGGGGAAAGGGCGGTCGAGGCATTTTCCTTTTGAAGCGTCTGATGGATGAAGTGTACTACTTCTTCCACCCTGAGAAGAGTACCTCTGTAGTCATGATCAAGTATAAGGAGGCTCCCCCGGCCGTCCCGGGAGCCTGACCGAAATACAGCCGGGAGGTTGAACGGGCGGTACACAACATCGAACGTGTTCCTGTTTCGTCAGACCTGCGGAAGGCCTTGAACACAGGGGTTGACGGGATGGAAAACTTTTTTTGAAAAAGATAGTTGACTCGGAAACCCGAACCTGTTAATATAAACCCTACCAACGGGGCACAACCCCCGAGGTACCGATCGAAAGACCGGGGCTCATTGAGAATAAGATCGAGGGACCAAGGAAGACGCCAAGTGGGC
>JAGOCE010000041.1 GCA_017998915.1 Candidatus Ozemibacteraceae bacterium | reverse complement strand
GGCGTCACCTCTCCGGTAACCCTGCTCTCTATCATCTCCATGATAAAACATTCCGGAACGCCGTGTAAACGCTTTCCGACACATGAACGCAAAGGCACCCGCATTCTGGTGGAACGCGGGCATCTCGAAGGGCTTGAAAGAATGCAGGCCTGGCAGATGATCGGAAAGCCGGATTACTGCGGGAGTATGGTGACCGGCTGGGAGGAAATGCAGTAATTCGGGGGATGTGCGAGATCCTGAAGCGTGTTGTGGTCAGCTTTGACGGTGATCTTGTGGCTTCCGATCAGGAACAGGTCGCGTGAGTTGTCCTTGACCTTGAGAATCAGCGTCGTCGAAGCCACGATCTTCACGTCCGCCGATGTCGCCTCGACCACGGCGGAAATATCGCTCTTGTTGTCGACGGTTCCGGTCGAGATCTGGAAACAGGTATCCAGGGTCGTTTGGCACGCCGCGGTGAAGAGGTCTGAGGCGCCGGTTGCCGAGATCTTGCGGCTGAAGACGAGATGCAGTTCGTCGTTAACGTTCTGGGCGTCGACGGCGCCGGAATTGTTCTTGTCGAGCCACTTCACCTGGACGAGCGTCAGAGGAGGGAGGTAGGAAAAGTATATGTTGTCCTCGGTATCCGACGAAGATCTGTCCGGCCCGCTGGAAAACACGCTTCCGGACTCTGTCGAAACGGAATAGGCCTTGCCCCATGGGTCGATGGGGGCCTTGTTCAGATATCGCCCGGTGAGAAGTGACACGCTGTCGGAATTATACGTGCCTTCGCGCGTTTCATAGACCATCAACGCGCGGGCGATTTCCTCGAGGTCGATTTTGGCCTTGGCGATGCGGGCCTCCTCGACGTAGGACTGGACGTAGGGCAGAGCTGCGCCGGCCAGGATCGCCAGGATCGATATGACGACCAACAACTCGATAAGTGTGAAGCCGCGTTTCATGCAGTTGTTCTCCTTCCCTTTTCCGGCATGCTTTTCATGGGGGTATCGACCGGACTGCGCAGAGAACTCGGAGACATTCGCACAAAAAGGAACAGGGTGTCGGGAAAATGGAAAAAATCATTTTCCATATCCATTGTACCAGATGCGGAGAAAAACGGATACCTGCACGAATCGCAGAACTTCCCGACTGCCCGCATTGTCGGGGCACCCCGGCCATATACAAATAGAAATATAGAAAAAGTCAGGGGCGGCGAACCATCGATCGGACGGCCTTCCAGACCGCCTGGACGGATTGGAAATCCTCGTCTGAGGCCGGTGTGAACGTCTGCTTCAGCGGATCGGCGGTTCCCGAGGCGGTGCGCTTCAGGAGGGCTTCCAGGAAGCGCTCGCGCAGGTTGACGGGGCAGTCTTTCCGGCAGACGAGCACGTCTGACGGCACTTCGTCGGTTTTGCCCAGGACGAGGAGTCGGTTGAGAATCTTGGGGTCGCCGATCGCCTTCAGCGTTGCCTCGAGACAGACGCCGACGGCGATTTTGCCTTCGAGGACCGCGCCGAGGATCGCGTCGTGCTTCTTCAGAAAGACGACCTTGCACGCCTTGTGCGGATCGATTTTGAGCCGTTTCAGCAGATACAGCGGGTACAGATACCCGCTGGCCGACTCGGGATCGACGAACCCGACGGTTTTCCCGCGGATGTCGTCGAGGCCTTGGACGGGGCCGTTTTTCAGGGTGACGAACACACCCCGATAGGCGGCCCCGCCGGGGTGCTGGGCCTTGGCGAGCGGCATCAGATCGCCCTTCTCGTTCGCGATGACGTAAGCCATCGGACCCACCCAGGCGAAATCGATTTTCCCGCGGATGAGCGCGGCAAGCACGCTGGTGTAGTCCTGACCCGTCACCAAGCGGACTTCCTTCACCCCCATCTCCTTTTTCAGGAAGGCGAACAGCTCGCCGACATGACGCATCATTTCCGCAAGGCTGAGATAGGGTGGGCGCCCGATCAGGACGGTTTTCTCATCTAGTTTAACCGGCGGCAGGGGAACGACAGGCGGGGCCGGAGGCGGCTGGGGCGGTTCGGCCTCATACGAGCCGGTGAGCGAGGCGTCGTCGCCGGTTTGATACCAGGAATCGTCTTCTTCGTCGGTATAGCCCTGGTAAGCCGTGTTCGCATACGGATCGCCCGTGGAAACATCGGGAAAGTCCATGCTTTCCGCATATCCAGGGACAACGCAGAAAACGAGAAGAAGAGTGACGAACAGGCATCGGCAGCGCGATGTGGACATTTTCATGGCGAACTCCGTTTGCAAAAGTGCTTCTTTCTGTTGTAGACAAAGACCCCCGGCAGGTCAAGCCTTCCCGGCAATATTCCGGGCCGGCGCCAGACTTTTCGGAAGGATTCACATCACAGACACAGCTTGCAGAAGGAGCACCTATCGATGCGGAAGACTCGTATTGGAATTCTCGGCTACGGCAACCTTGGAAAGGGCGTCGAGCTTTCGATCCGCCAGAACGCCGACATGGAACTTGCGGCCGTGTTCACCCGCCGGTCGCCTGAAACCGTCAGGATATCAACGCCTGGAGTGAACGTCTTCGGAATCGATCGGCTGAAAACCATGCGGGATGCCCTCGACGTGCTCATCCTGTGCGGCGGAAGCGCAACCGACCTCCCGGAGCAGGGCCCCGAGTGCGCGGCCCTCTTCACCATCGTCGACAGTTTCGACACCCACGCGAAGATTCCCGACTACTTCGCCGCCGTTGACAAGGCCGCGCGCGCGGGCGGCAACGTCGCGATCATATCCGTCGGATGGGACCCCGGGATGTTTTCGATCAATCGGCTGTACGCGAACTGCGTGCTCCCGCAGGGAAAGGACTTCACGTTCTGGGGCACGGGCATCAGCCAGGGGCATTCGGACGCCATCAGGCGCATCGAGGGAGTGGCGGACGGGAAACAATACACGATCCCCGTTCCCGAAGCGCTCGAGACCGTGCGCGGCGGCGGAACCCCCGACCTCACGCCCCGCCAGAGCCATACGCGTCATTGCTATGTCGTTGCGAAGCCCGGGGCCGACAAAGCGCGCATCGAACACGAAATCAAATCGATGCCAAACTATTTCTCTGAGTATAATACAGTCGTGAATTTCGTCTCGCAGGCCGAGCTCGACCGCGATCACTCGCGCATGCCCCACGGCGGTTTCGTCCTCAGGCGCGGCACGACCGGCAACGGCACGAACCACCTGATCGAGTATTCCCTGAAACTCGACTCCAATCCCGAATTCACGGCAAACGTCCTCGTCGCCTACGCCCGGGCTGCTCACCGCCTCGCTTCGGAAAAGGCCGCCGGAGCGAAAACCGTGTTCGACATCCCTCCCGCCTACCTCTCTCCGAAAACCGGCGAAGAACTGCGAAAGACGATGCTCTGAGAGGGCGGGCTCCCAGTGGAGATGTCGCGATCTCGCGAACTTCGCCGTCCCGCTTCCCTTATTTAGAAGTTTGTGATATTATTAACATAATTCTCTGAGGACGAGGTTTCGACCGGGTTCGAAGAGCGTGTGGACTCTGACAACGTTCTGAAGCATTCATGCCAAGACGGGGTTGCTCCGGTTTCTCTTTTCCCGTTCTGGCGCCTGAAAGGGGTTTGAACGTGGAAAACAGGATCGCGTTGATTGGCATCATCGTGGAGAATCCGGACATCACCGACCGGCTCAATCAGATTTTGCATGATTGCCGCCAGTACATCGTCGGCCGCATGGGCATTCCCTACGCCAAGCAGAACATCGGCATCATCAGCGTCGTCGTCGACGCCCCCAATTCGATCATCAGCGCGCTTTCCGGCAAGCTCGGCCTGCTGGAGGGCATCAGCGTCAAGACCGTCTATTCGAAAAAGCGAGGAGAATAGGATATGTACGACCCGAAATCGCTTCGTGCCGCCGAGTTCATCGACGATGCGGAAATCAGGGATACCCTGGAGTTCGCGGCGAAGAACAAGAGCAACCGACCGCTGATCGAGTCTCTGATCGAAAAGGCCCGTGCCTGCAAGGGGCTCTCCCATCGCGACGCCGCCGTTCTGCTCGAGTGTGACCTGCCTGACGCGAACGAGCAACTGTTCGCCCTGGCGCGCGAGATCAAACAGCGGATCTACGGCAACCGCATCGTCATGTTCGCTCCGCTCTATCTCTCGAACTACTGCGTCAACGGCTGCGTCTACTGCCCGTATCACTGCTCGAATCGGCACATCACCCGGAAGAAACTCACCCAGGAAGAGATCAAAGACGAGGTGATCGCCCTCCAGGATATTGGCCACAAGCGCCTTGCGCTGGAAACCGGCGAGGATCCGGTCAATAATCCCATTGAATATGTACTAGATAGTATAAAAACCATCTACGGTATCAGGCACAAGAACGGCGCCATCCGCCGCGTGAACGTGAACATCGCCGCGACCACCGTCGAGAACTACGCGAAGCTGAAGGCAGCCGGCATTGGCACGTATATCCTGTTCCAGGAAACCTATCACCGGGAAACCTACGAGAAACTGCATCCGACCGGCCCCAAACATGATTATGCATGGCATACCGAGGCGATGGACCGCGCGATGGACGGCGGCATCGACGATGTCGGCTGCGGCGTGCTGTTCGGGCTGAACCTGTACCGTTACGACTTCGTCGGCCTGCTCATGCATGCCGAACACCTCGAAGCGGCCAAGGGGGTCGGGCCGCATACCATCAGCGTGCCGCGCATCTGCCCGGCCGACGACATTACCCCGAACGCCTTTTCCAACGCGATCGACGACGACACCTTCTCCAAGATCGTCGCGATGCTGCGCATCGCCGTTCCCTACACGGGCCTGATTGTCTCGACCCGCGAGTCGCGCGCATCCCGCGAGCGGGTGCTCGATCTGGGTGTTTCCCAGCTCAGCGGTGGCTCGAAGACCAGCGTCGGAGGATACGCAGCCCCCGAGCCCGAGGCTGAAAACTCGGCCCAGTTCGAAGTGAGCGACACCCGGCCGCTCGATGAGGTTGTGAACTGGCTCCTTTCTTTGGGTTACATTCCAAGCTTCTGTACCGCCTGTTATCGCGAGGGCCGCACCGGCGACCGGTTCATGACGCTGGCGAAATCCGGCAGCATCGCGAATTGCTGCCAGCCGAACGCTTTGATGACGTTGAAAGAGTATCTCGAAGACTATGCTTCCCCCGACACTCGCGCGAAAGGGGAAAAGGTCATCGCCGAGGAACTCAAGCGGATACCCGCGGAAAAAGTGCGTCGTATCGCCGGAGAGTATCTGGCCTCCATTCATCAGGGGAAACGTGACTTCCGCTTCTGATATTCCACGAATTGGCAGTATGCCGGCGGGGAGGATGCTGGTATAATCCCCCGTGCCGCCATGCTGCGGGGTCGGACTCGGTCCGCGACGCATCTCGAGGCGGAAGGAAGGAACAGGAATGAAGAGCATGAAACATACGGCAGCTGCACTCGCGATCGCAGCGACGCTCGCATGCGGCGGAGAATGCCCGGTATGCGCTGAACAGCCCGCGGAAGGGACGGCAGCCGCTCGAGGAAAGGACGAGATCGTGACCATTGACATCGCTTCCAGGTGCGGAGATATCGGTGAACGGGTCGCAAAGCTGGCGCCCGTGGAGATGAAGGTCGATCTCTCGTTCCTTTCCCGGAACGAGAAGAGGGCGCTCGGGAAGCTGATCGAGGCTGCCGCGCTGATCGACGAAATTTTCTTCAACCAGACGTATCACCTGAACAACGAGTTCAGGGCTGCCATTCGGAACGCGAAGGACCTGGACCCGAACTTCGCCGAGTATTTCGAGATCATGGCTGGGCCGTTCGACCGCATCGACGGCGACAGGCCGTTCATCGGATCCCTGACCAGGCCGAAAACGTCGAACCTGTACCCGGTGGACATGACGCGGGAAGAACTGGAAACCTGGATGAAAAACCATCCCGCCGACGAACAGGCGTTCAAGAGCAACTTCACGGTCATCGTCCGGAAGGACGGCAAGCTCGTCGCGGTTCCCTATTCCGAGGCCTATAGAACGTGGCTGGAACCCGCGGCTGCGCTGTTGCGAGAAGCGGCGGTGCTGTGCGGGAACGAGAGCTTGAAGACGTTCCTGCGAAGTCGCGCCGACGCCTTCTCCTCGAACGACTATTACCAGTCGGATATCGACTGGATGGATGTCGCCGACAGTCCGATCGACGTGACGATCGGGCCCTACGAGGTGTATGAAGACCGGATGTTCGGCTACAAGGCCGCGTTCGAGGCATTCATCACGGTCGTGAATCCCGAAGAGTCGAAGAAGCTCCAGGTGTACCAGCGCTACCTGAAGGAGCTCGATGAGAACCTGCCGATGCCGGCCGGTGCGAAATGGATCCGCGACCGGTACGAATCCCCGATCCGGGTGGTGGACGTGATCGGTACCGGGGGGGACTGCCGCCAGGGCGTCCAGACGCTGGCATTCAATCTGCCGAACGACGAGCGTGTGCGGCAGGCGAAGGGCAACAAGCAGGTCCTGCTCAAGAACATCATGACTGCCAAGTTCGAGGGCATCCTGCGCCCGATCGCCGCCGAAGTGCTTTCGGAGGCCGACGTCAAAGACCTCTCCGCCGAGACGTTTTTCCTGACCGTGCTCCAGCACGAGATCGGACACAGCCTCGGGCCGTCGATGGTCACGGTCGACGGCAAGACCGACGAGGTCGGCAAGTTCCTGAAGGAAAAATACTCGGCGATCGAGGAAGCCAAGGCCGACACGCTGTCGATGTTGAACACCCTGTATCTGCTCGACAAGGGAGCGGTCGCGAAGGATCTCGAAAAGACGCTGCTTCCCACCTACCTGGCCGGCCTGTTCCGGACGATCCGGTTCGGCCTCGAGGAGGCGCACGGGACGGGCGTCATGATCCAGTTCAACTTCCTCGCCGAGAAGGGAGCGATCTCCTACGACGCGGCGACGAAGAAGTTCGTGGCCCACGCTGCCGACATCCGCGGTCATTTCCGTGAACTCGCTCGTATATTACTTGATATAGAAACGAAAGGCGACTACGCCGCTGCCGATGCTTTGATCAAAAAATTCGGCGCCCCTACAGCCGAGGTGAAAGAGGCGCTCACCCGCCTGACCCACGTGCCGGTGGATATCAAGCCGGTGTATCCCGAGGTGCGATGACCGCCCAGCGTATCGATCCTCGATGAAAAAGCACGAGCCCTCTACCGTCATTCGCGGCAGAGGGCTCGTTGGTTTCGGCGGCTTTTACTTTGAATCCTTCAGGAAGCGCGCGGCGGGACCGGCGGGATCGATCACGTCTTTCAGATCGCTCCAGGGAATGACCATCTCGGTCACGCCCATGGCATACGGGGCGATTTCATACGGATTGAAACAGAACGCCAGCCCCTCCTTCGAGACGAGGAAATTCGTGTTGAGGGCGAACGCATTCCGTTCGAACTGGAAACCGGCCTGTTCGTAGGTTTCGTCGGACTTCAGCTCGCGGACGCGGCGGAAATGCCTCTCGGCGATCGCAGTCAGCTCGGTTGCCTTGTCTTTCGCGATCAACGAGGACAGCTCGACGGGTTTCCCCGTTTTCATCGAGAACACCATGTAGATGAAGTTCGAGTTCGGGTGTGCCCCGCCGGTGAACACCGAATCGAGCGTCCAGAGCGAGAGAAGTTCGTCGTCGGCGTGGCGGATCTCGGTATCGAATTTGAGTGACCAGGCGCCCGGCATCTCCGGCGTTTCGAGCACCGATGTGGCGTAATCGGCGGCGAACTGGTCGACCATCTTTTCGACGGACGGGGCCGGCGTTTCGCCGAAAATGGCCAGCAGACGGTCCCGGATGGCCTCGTTGATGGTCTCGGGAATGGGAGAATCGCTTTTCACGGTCGAGAACAGGACGGGATACCGGATATCGATCTCCGCGGCGATGACGTCCTTGTTCTCAGACTTCGGCGGGGGCACTTGACGGGTCAGGTGCTTCATCTCGGCGGACACGGCGCCGGTGATCTGAACGGGCGTCGCCCAGGCGGCTTCGCAGGAAACGAGGAGAAGCGCAGCGATCAGCAGGGTGAAAAATCGTTTCATAGAGTCTCTCCGATATAGAATCCTGCGTCAGCGGGGCGGGAACTGGTCGTAGAACTTTCTGTAGGAGCCGCGCTTATAGACGCTCCAGGGCTGCCAGTTCGTGCAGTTGTTGCTCATCTTGATCATGACGCGGATATTGGTCTCCGGGTCGAACAGGTCGTCGTTCGAGGAGAGGTTGTACTGCTTCAGGCGCGCGGGGCCGAGGTTGCCGATCATGTTGATCTGGAACAGACCGTAGGATTTGTCGCCGGTGTTGGCGTTGCCGTTGAATGCCCTCGGGTTGCCGCCCGATTCGCCCATGCCGATGGCCCAGGCCATTCTGAGCTTTTCACCCGACAGTCCGGCGCGTTCCAGCCAGGACAAAAGAGCCTTTCCGCCCCTTGCCCCGGCGGCCGGCGCGGCGACGTTCGGGTTGGCGACGAACGAGCTGGCGGTGGAAGGCGTCGATGAAGACGAAGGCGTGGAGCGCGAACCCGAAGACGAGAGCGTGCCGCTGGTGCCGGGAATCGTCAGCTCCCACCCGGGGTAGATCAGGTTCGGATTCTTGGCGAGGCTCGGATATTTCTCTTTGTTCGCTTCGACGAGGTCCCAGTAGCGGGCGCCGTTGCCGAGATAGCGCGAGGCGATCTTCCACAGGCTGTCTCCCGAAACGACGGTGTATTTTCCGCCGCCGGAAGCGGCAGTCTGTGCTGTGGAGCCGCTTTCCTGCGGATTTGGCCCAGTGGTGCCCGTCGTCGTGGTGCCTGCCGCCTTTTCGAGCTGATCGACCATCTTCGTCAACTGATCGAGCAGCTTCGTCAGCTCGTCGACGGTCTTCGTCAGGTCGTTCAGACGGGCTGCATCGCTTGCGGAAAACACGTCGTCTGTCACCGTGACGGAGGTGCCACCGAACGGCGACGCCGCCATACGGATTCGGATAAGGTCTGAAAGTCTGAAATGAAGCAGTTATTAGCCATTCCAAACGTCCTCTAGCCGCTCCCGAAACGGGTCTTTGGAAATAGTTTCTTGAAGAGCCAAGCGGAGAAGGAGTTCTTCAGTGAACTCGATTTTCGACAGTCTGAGTATTTGGCGAAGAAGGTAACCTGCGTGCTCTACGAAAAATCGCGCCCACTTTTCTTGAGTGACCACTTGCCCGCCTCTGGCCATGGCATCGCGGTATGCAACGAAGATGCGACGGGAGGTCACCAGGGTGATCATTGCTGTGTAGATCAGCGCCTTCACGATTTCTGGTTTGGCGGTTTGGATGATATCCAGGGCGTAGCGGGACTTCAGCTCCTTGAACAGGAGTTCCACACACCAGCGCCCCCGATAAAGTTCTGCGATCCTCTCAGCATCGAATGTTTCGAAGGGAAGGTCAGTCAGATACAAATGATATTCCTGAGTCTCCTCGTTCATGATGCCAATCAGGCGCATAATCAGGGGAGCCTTTATATTGGCACCTCTATATCCGCGCCTGGTAACCTCAACCTTCACCATGACATCGAGAATCTCTCGCTTCAGCGAGGACAGACAACTGCGAATACGCTTTCCTACAAGGTTGATGGCCCGCCCCCGACAGCTCTTATTGACCGCAATGATCTCAGGATCAGCGTTCCCGTGCAGTCTCGAGATGAAGTGCCCGCCCAGTCGCAAGATACGCTCAAACTGGGCATACGCGAAGAATCCCAGATCGAAGAGCAGCAAACAGTCCTTGACCCAGTCGCCAAGCTTGAGAGTTTTGACTTCAGCCTTCTTGCCGGCATAAATGGCCATTCGATGCAGATTGTCCGTCGCCACCGACAGGACTGTGGATATTTTGACACCAGCAGGCATTCCGGCCCCGGGAAAGGTCTCTGCCAGGGTGTCCAGCAATCTCACAATGGTGCTGTCGATGACCAGCACGTCCTTGAAGGTGTCGAGCACTTTCCGGGGAAGCTCAGAACGCACTGTATTGGCCAGGAGGTGCTGGAGGATCTTCTCCAGAAAGAGGACCAGCCTATCATTGAACCGATCAAAGAAGGAGGAAGGAGCCAACGCCTCAGCCGTGATCGTGCAGAGCCGCTTTCTCAGAGCCGCGAGGCTCCGCTCCATCGATGGGCCGAAGCCGAGAACAAGGTTCCAGAAGAAGATCGCGGGATCGATCTTCTTGATTCGTTCGACCCACTTGGTTTCCTTGGCCGTTTTCCGGATGAATTCAGAAGTCAGGGAGCTGGGGATGGTGGATATCCCTTGGTTCAAGGCAGTTTCGGGATCGACATGGGGCCGGCGCGGCATGGTTTCTCTCCTGGAGGTAATTTCCTCCAGAAGCCATGGCTCCCCATGTTCGTACAAGGGAGGTTTTTGACAGGGAGTCTCGGAAAACCTCATGAAAGGCGGGTGTTCTAAACTCATGCTTCCCTTTTCAGCGTTTATCGATGTTTCAAGCTGGAAATCGGCTTATCCGAATACACATGCGACGCCGCCACATCGACGGAAAAGGCCGGCGTCGCGCACGCACATACCATGACGCACAGCGACAGGAGAATATTCCTTACAGCCGCATATCTCTGTTTCATCTGCCATTCCCTCTGATGCATTAGGTTCGAAGGACGACGGCGCAGGATCACCGTATGTACAGGATACAGGAAACGGGGAAAAAAGTTTCTCCATTTTGGAAAGAAAGTTGGGAATGTGGAGAATTGATTGCAATTTTCCTGTGAATGGTGTGAAAATCCTCCGGATGGAGATTCTTTCTCAGCACCAGCACAAGATTCAGAGACTGAAAGTCATTTACGCGGTCGCGCTAAGCCTGATTGCACTGACCATTCTGTCGTCTTCGGTTCTGATGAACCATGTCATCGAGAACTCGCGGGGCGATTCGCGGGTAATCAACCTGTCGGGAAGACAGCGAATGCTGAGCCAGCGCCTGACCAAATGCGCCCTTGCGCTCGAGAAATCGCTTCCCGCCGATGAACGCGACAGGCTTCTGGACGAGATGTCGACATCCTTCGCAGACTGGACGACCGCTCAGGAAGGCCTTCAGCGCGGGGACGAACGCCTCGGGCTTCCGGTCCCGACGCTCTCCAGTGAGATCCAGAGCCTGTTCGCGGAAATCAGACCATCCTACGCATCCATGGTCCAGGCCCTCGGCGTATCGCTCGTTCAGCTGAAAACGAACGATGCCGCGGCTTCCGGCACCCTGCGCACGACTGTCGAGGCCCTCATCGCCAACGAACCGCACTTTCTTCGCCTGATGGATAAGATCACGTTCCAGTTCGACCGGGAGGCCAAGGAGCGCGTCGATTCGATGCGGTTCCTGGAATACGCCATTCTCGCCCTTGGGCTGGGAGTCCTGCTCGCCGAATTCCTGATGGTGTTTCGGCCTTCCCTGATCGAACTCTCCGAAATGATGGGGATTCTCGAGAAGAGAACGCACAAGCTGGTCGAGACGAATACCCTCCTCCAGGGAGCCCTGGAAGAGGCACGGCATCTCGAGGTGCTCGCCAATTCCGCCAGTAAGGCGAAGTCGGACTTTCTGGCGAACATGTCTCATGAAATCCGCACGCCCATGAACGCCATCATCGGCATGGCCTACCTCGCCCTCCGGACCGACCTGGACGCCAGGCAGCGCGAATACGTCAGCCGGATACATACTGCAAGCTATAATCTTCTGGGCATCGTGAACGGCATTCTCGACTTGTCGAAAATCGAGGCCGGGAAGCTGGTGCTCGAAAAATCCGCATTCGACCTGGGTGATGTTTTGAATCACGTCGCCACGGTGACCAGCCCGAGGGCGTTCGAGAAGGGACTCGAACTCGTGTTTCGCCTTTCGCCGGATGTCCCCTCGATTCTCCATGGCGACTCCCTGCGGTTGGGCCAGGTCATCACGAACCTCGTGGGAAACGCGGTCAAGTTCACCGAACGGGGCGAGATCGTCGTCTCCGTGGAACTGGCGGAATACCGCGGGAACAGGTGCGAACTGCGGTTTTCCGTGCGCGACACCGGCATCGGGATTCCCGCAGACAAGATCGGCTGCCTGTTCGATGATTTCACCCAGGCGGACGGCACCATCACCCGAAAATATGGGGGAACGGGGCTTGGTCTGGCGATCTCGAAGCGCATGGTCGAACTGATGGGCGGCAAAATCGGCCTGGAAAGCTCACCTGGCCAGGGAAGCACATTCCGGTTCACCGCGTGGTTCGATGCGGAGTCTCCGCATGGGGTTTCGATCGTCGTTCCCGCCTCGATTGCCGGTTGCCGCGTTCTCGTCGCGGATGACAGCGATACGGCGCGGGCTGTTCTCGCAGAACTGCTCGGCGAGTCCAACTTCCTCGTGACGCTCGCTTCGTCCGGGCAGGAAGCCGTCGAAGCCGTGCGGGCCACCGACGCGTCCGAGCCGTTCACGTTCATCTGCATGGACTGGAAAATGCCGCACATGGACGGACTCGAAGCCGCGAGGATCATCAAAGCGGAGTCTTCCCTGAAACAACCTCCGAAGATCCTCCTGGTGACAGGGTTCGGCCAGGAAGTGACCGGCAGCGACCTCGGGGAACGCTGGATTGACGGAGTCCTGCACAAGCCTGTCATGCCCCGACAGCTGAACGCGTCCATCGCGCAGCTGTTTGCGACAATCCCCGTGTCAGGCACGTCTTCCGGGCCGAAGGCGGGAGCCGTCGGCGGACGACTGCCGGGAATGCGTGTTCTTCTCGTGGAAGATAACGAGGTGAACAGGCAGATCGCCGTCGAACTGCTCGAGTCCGAAGGCGTGACCGTCGACGTGGCCGAAAACGGGAGCGTGGGTGTGGACATGATTTCCCGGAGGCCATACGACGCCGTTCTCATGGACCTGCAGATGCCCGTCATGGATGGCCTGACGGCGACGGAGACGATCCGCCGGAATCCGCAGTTCGCGACCCTGCCCATCATTGCAATGACAGCCAGCGCCATGACCATGGAAAGCGAGCGATGTCTCGAGGTCGGAATGAACGACCACCTTTCCAAGCCGATAGAGCCCGAGTTGCTGGTACTGACGCTTGCCCGGCATTACCGGCCATCGCCGGATGTAGATCGAGGGGCTCGGGAAGCCCTGAAGCGGCAGGCGCCTTCCGATGCGGCGGACCGGCTCGGCTCGGTGGAAGGGATTCTTGCGAACGTTGCAGAAATCCCCGGACTCGACGTCGCCGGCGGCCTCCGCCGGGTGGCTAATAATAGTGATCTTTATATAAAACTTCTCGCGAAGTTTGCCGCGGATCAGGAGACGGCTGCCAAAGACATCCGAAATGCCTTGGCGAAAGGGGACCGTCTCTCAGCTCGGCACATTGCGCACGCAATGAAAGGCGTCGCCGGGAATATCGGGGCGTTCGAGCTGTCTCTGCGTGCCGGTGACGTCGAGCATGCTCTTCGTGATGGGCTTTTGGACGACCGGTTTGAAGAATCCTTCCGATGTTTTTCCGAGTCCCTGGCCTTGCTGTTCGACCGGCTTCGCTCAGCCCTGAAACCGGGAGAGGAGCGCCGGACCGCGACGGCGGAACACCCTCCGGTCGATGCAAAAGATGTTTCCGATCGTCTTTCCGTGCTGGCCGGCCTGCTCGAATCAAGCGACATGCGGGCGATCACCTGTTTCGAAGAGCTGAAGCCCGCCCTGATGAGCCTGGGGCTGAAATCCGATGTCGCGGTTTTCGAAAAAACGCTCATGAAGCTCGAGTTCGAATCATGCCTGGACCTGATACGTGTTCTTGGCGGGAAAATCCCTTCCGGATCATAGGAAGCAATGATGAATACAGCCGAAGAAAGAAAACCGTGCATCCTGGTCGTGGATGACGTTGCAGACAACATCATCATGCTGGACGGCCTTCTGCGGGACCAATACCAGGTCAAGGCCGCCGGCAGCGGGGAAAAAGCCCTGAAGATCCTTGCGACCGGGCCACAGCCCGATCTGATCATTCTCGACATCATGATGCCCGAGATGGACGGATTCGAGGTCTGCCGGCGTCTGAAGGCCGATCCCGTCCTTGCCGACATTCCCGTCATCTTCCTGACGGCCAGGAACTTCGTGGAGGATGAAACCGCTGGCCTGGAGGCCGGAGCGGTCGATTTCATCGCGAAGCCCGTGCATCCGCCGATCGTCCTCGCGAGAGTGCGGACACATCTGCTTCTGAAACAGGCCCGCGACCTTCTTCGTCAGCGCAACGAACTGCTGGAAAGCAATCTGCGGGCGGCGGCGCGGATCCAGGAAAACCTGCTTCCGAAGCAGGACATGAAGAGCGATCATCTTCGATGCACATGGCGGTTCCAGCCTTCCGAAGCTGTTGGCGGCGATCTGCTGAACTTTTTCCCCCTGGACCTGGACCACGTGGGGGCCTATATGCTGGATGTAACAGGACATGGCCTGCCCGCGGCAATGGTTACGTTCGCCATTTCCCAGGCGATGCAGCCGCTATCGGGACTGCTTACGGGGGGATGCGTGCAACAGGGGGAGATTGCCAGACCCGGAGCCGTTCTGGGCACCCTCTCCAGATTATTTCCGTTCGATCGGTTTCATAGCTGTTTCACCATCGTCTACCTCGTCATCGATCTGAAGAACGGCAGGGTTGTATCCAGCACCGCCGGGCATCCACATCCGCTCATCGTGCGAAAGAGCGGCGAACTTGTCCCTCTGAGCGAAGGCGGGGCGCTCATCGGCATCGGAGAGACCGAATTCGCGGAATCGGAAGAGACGCTCTGTTCCGGCGACAAACTGCTTCTCTACACGGACGGGGTGACGGAACTGCATGATCCGGATGGGAACATGTTCGGGCTCGATCGCCTGGAGCAGCTTCTGAAAAGAACCGCCGGCAATCCCCTCGACGAGATCGGCGACGCTATCCTGGCAGCTCTCACCGGGTTTGCCGGATCGGCGAAACCCGCCGATGATATCACCCTGCTCACGATGGAATATCGCCGATGAGGGACGAAAGGCCGTACTGAGCCGCTGGCCGCACGGTATTGCCGGGTCCGGTCCGGGCATGGTAAGCTGAAAACAGAAACGCGCGCCCTATACATGGAACGACGCGCAAACGACGAGAGGACGTCTTCCTGAGACGAATCACAGGACGACTACTTTATATTAAAACGTATTTATAGCAGTTCCACGCTGCGTCGAATCCGCGCGTGAGAATGAGAACGTCCGCCGACGAAGCTCGGCGGCATGAATATCGTCCGAAATATGATCTGATGGAGGAGAGGCCGATGGCAGCAAAGAAATCCCAGCCCACCGAGATAACAAAGGCACCACGCCCGGCGGAGAACCGGCAGGAACAGCCGAAGGACGAGCACGAGAAACTCTGGAAGCTGATGGAGGACACCTATCTCGAGAGCGACATCCATTCGCTTCAAAAGTCGTTCGCCGACCACCTGGAGTATTCACAGGCCAAGAACAGATACATCGCCACGAAGCACGATCTCTACCAGTGCATGGCATACTCGATCCGCGACCGGCTGATGGAACGCTGGAACGACACGATGAACACGTATTACGAGGAGAACGTGAAGCGTGTCTACTACCTGTCGCTTGAATACCTGATGGGACGCACGCTCGGCAACAGTCTCGTGAACCTCGGTATCGCGGGCGAAGCCGGGAAAGCCCTGTCCGAACTTGGATACAGCCTCGAAGAACTGCGCGAGCTCGAGCCGGATGCCGGTCTCGGCAATGGCGGACTGGGGCGGCTTGCGGCCTGCTTCCTCGACTCAATGGCTTCGCTGAGCCTGCCGGCAGAAGGGTATGGCATCAGGTACGAATACGGCATCTTCGAGCAGAAGTTCGAGAACGGTTTCCAGGTTGAAAAGCCCGACCACTGGCTCCGATACGGCAACCCATGGGAGATCGTCAGGCCCGAGTTCAGCTACCCAGTGGGATTCGGTGGGCATGTCGAGAAAACAACCGACGAGCGCGGCCGGCTCACGTGCCGGTGGGTGCCCGAATCCCAGGTCGTCGCCGTCGCCTACGACACGCCGATTCCGGGGTATCTCAACCGCACGGTGAATACGATGCGCCTCTGGTCGGCGCGGACGCCTGGCGAATTCTCGCTCAGGCACTTCAACGAAGGCGACTACATGAGTGCCGTGCAGGAGAAGATTCTCGACGAAAACATCTCGAAGGTGCTCTACCCGGCCGACGAGCGCCAGGCCGGCAAGGAACTGCGGCTCAAACAGGAGTATTTCTTCGTCTCCGCCACGCTCAAGGACATCATTCGCCGGTTCAGGATCAAGAACACCAACCTGCGCCTCCTTCCGACGAAGGTCGCCATCCAGCTCAACGACACGCATCCCGCGCTCGGCATTCCCGAGCTCATGCGCCTGCTCCTCGACGAGAACGATTTCACCTGGGAAGAAGCGTTCAAGGTTTGCATCGATACCTTCGGCTATACGAACCACACGATCCTGCCCGAAGCCCTCGAACGATGGCCTGTCCAGATGTTCGAGAAGCTCCTGCCCCGCCACCTCGAGATCATCTACGAGATCAACCGCCGGTTTCTCGATGAGGTGGCGGTGAAGTTCCCGAACGAGCCGGAACTGGCCGCGAAACTCTCGATCATCGAGGAGGGCGCCGTCAAATCCGTCCGGATGGCCAATCTGGCGATCGTCGGGAGCCACTCGGTGAACGGCGTGGCGCAGCTGCACAGCGACATTCTCAAGGCGAAGACCTTCAACGACTTTTACCGGCTCTGGCCGGAGCGGTTCAACAACAAGACCAACGGCGTCACCCAGCGTCGCTGGCTCAAGCTCTGCAACCCGCGCCTGGCCGACCTGATCGGGAGCCGGATCGGCGGCAAGTTCATGACCGACCTGTTCGAGCTGAAGAAGCTGGCGCCGCTTGCCGAAAACATGACGTTCGTCAGGCAGTTCCGCGATGTGAAGGCCGCCAACAAGAAAGACCTGGCTGCTCTTGTGAAGAAGCTGACCGGCACCGAGATCGACCCGGATTCGATCTACGACTGCCAGATCAAGCGGCTCCATGAATACAAGCGCCAACTCCTGAACCTGCTTCACATCGTTGTCCTCTACAACCGCATCAAGTCGGGCAACGCCGGCGACATGGTTCCGCGCACGTTCATCTTCGGGGCGAAGGCCGCGCCGGCGTACCGCATGGCGAAGCTGATCATCAAGCTCATCAACTCGGTGGCGCACGTGGTCAACAATGATCCCGACGTGGGAAAACGCCTCAGGGTCGTGTTCCTGGAAAACTACTCCGTCGCCCTGGCTCAGCGCATTATCCCGGCAGCCGATGTCTCCGAGCAGATCTCGACTGCCGGCATGGAGGCGTCCGGCACCGGGTGCATGAAACTCTCGATGATCGGCGCCCTGACCATCGTCACGCTCGATGTCGCCAACATCGCGACCCTGGTGGAGGCCGGCCAAGAAAACATCTTC
>JAGOCE010000418.1 GCA_017998915.1 Candidatus Ozemibacteraceae bacterium | reverse complement strand
TCCTCCGGAACGGGGATGGGTGGCCGTATAAATCTTCTGGAGGCGGTCCCGGCTCAGATGCGTGTAAATCTGCGTCGTGGAAAGGCTTGCGTGGCCGAGCATATCCTGCACGGCGCGAAGATCGGCGCCGCCGTTGAGCAGGTGTGTTGCGAACGAGTGACGAAGATCGTGAGGGCTGATGTGTCGTGCAAGGGCGATGGCCCGGATATGTTTTTCCAGAATGCGGGCAACGCTGCGCACCTGGAGAGGGGTTCCCTGCAGGTTCAGGAACAGGGCTGGTTCGTTCCGTGCACCAGGCTGTTCGGCATCCCGGCGTCGGAGATACTCGGCGACGGCGTTCATGGCAGCCGGTGTGAGCGGAACGATGCGTTCCTTCGAGCCTTTGCCCGTTACCCGGAGAAATCCTGACGAGAAATCGAGAGATTGTTTCGTGAGCGAAACTGCTTCCGAGGCGCGAAGACCGCTTCCGTAGAGCAGTTCGAGGAGCGCTCTGTCTCGAAGCCCCGACAGCGACGAGTCATTCGAAGTCATCAGCCGCTCGGCTTCTTCCTCGGAGAGAATGCGTGGGAGCGGTCTGCCGCCGCGGGCCGGATCCACCGTGTCCATGGGATTCTCGTGAATGATCCCGCGGCGGATGGCATATGCAAACAGGCCGCGAAGCGCCGATTGTGCACGTCTTACGCTGTTGCCGCACACACCGGCCTGGCGGCGCTGTGCCCAGAACGAGCGGATCTCGGAGGCGGTGAGCTTTTCGGCGCGGGCCGGGTCTGCCGGCGGCGCCATTCGGCGCATCCAGTCGAGGAAGAGGTGAAGATCGGCAGCATAAGCGCGCACCGTGTGCGCTGACATCGACCGCTCCTTTTCACAGTGGGCCAGAAAGGTATCAATCAGGCTCTGCAAGAACGTTTCCGCCTCTTTCGCGAGGGTATGAACCGGGGATGGAAAAGCATAACAAACACGACCGGGGTTCCACAAGGGGCACCGTAAAAATATTTTCCCGTGCATGCATAGCGACGAAGGAAAAATGAGCGGAGAGGCTTGTATCGCTCGCGTCTGTCATGCTCGATCGCAGTCGGGGCACGAGATCCCCTATTGTGAGAAAATTGACTGCTGGTGATGGGAGATTTATACTGGAGAGAAGATTTGCAGCGATCATACGCCGTTACGCAAAGCGAGGGCCTCCAACAGCGAATGCAGAAGATAACATTGCAGGATGGCAGGATCGTCGAGTTCAAGTCGGCCACCCCGGGGGATGCCGAAGGAATCATTCAACTATATCATAAAGTATACAAAGGCAAGTATACGCTTCGGGAAGTCCAGGAGCCCGATCTGATCGCCAAGAAGGCCGACGATCCGAACTATTTTTGGACCATCGCTACCTGCGAGGGACGGATCATCGGATCGGTCATCTTTGCGATCGACCCCGTCAACAAGTTCGGAAAGTGTTATGCAGCCGTCGTTCTCGGCGAGTTCCGGGGCCAGGACGTCATGCGGGTCATGGTTCAGCAGGGCATCTCGAGGCTGACGGTCCGCACCCGCACGTGTGACGTGATCTACGCGACGACCCGCACGGTCAGCGTGGCGCCACAGGTTGTCCTCGAGCACCTCGATTTCAATCCGATGGGCATTTTTCCGAACGTTCGAAAGGTCGAGTCGTTCGAGACGCACGGTCTCGAGGTCTTCTTCCGGAAAAACTCACTCGGCCTGCGCCGGCCGCGCCCGAAGCTGATTCCCGAGGTTGTTGAATTCTACCGGATCGCGATGGACGTGCTCCAACTCACCGAGGAACCCGAAATCATCGAGCTCGACAAAGCCGACCCGCGGCACATGGGTGAACAGATCCGGTTCTGCATCGAGCGTGACGAGAAACGCATTCTCCAGCTTTTCGACCTCTACCAGGACCACGACATGATGGACAAGGTTTTTTTCCCGTTCATCACGCCGAATCTGCTGTTCGTTTCCGAAGACAAACACGCGGAAATCTTCGTCGATTTCAACGAAACCGACGGGAATGGCACGATCGTGGCCTACCGCATCCGGAACGAGGACCGGCGTCGCGTCATCATGTGGTTCTGCGAGGCGGCGGCCCAGTTCGGCATGCGCTACATCGAGATGCTCGTCAGCGCGTTCAATCCTGAGTATCAGCGCAACGCGATCGACGCGAAGTTCCTACCCTGCGCGTATTTTCCCGCGATGCGCATGGCCGACGACGGCTTTCGTGAAGATTACATCGTCTTTTCGCGATCGTTCGAGAGCCTCGACTTCATGGACCTCCACCTGGTCGACACGAACCGGCGGTTTCTCGATGCGTTCATGAAATGCTGGTATGAGATGCTGGTGCGCTGCCAGCCCGATTTCGACGAGGAGTGGCGACTTGGCTGAGAAACCTCCGTTTGAAGCCTGTGGCAGGCTGTTCGATCTTTCCGATGCGTTTGCCCACTGTCGTTCGACCGATGCATTGTTCGCCGACGCCATGCGTGAAGCCCTTGCCTGGCATCGCGCGAAGTGCCCCGAATTCGCCGGATTCCTCCATGCGAAGGGACTGACGGAAGATGCGTCGCCCGTTCCTGAGGATATTCCGCCTCTGCTCGTGACGATCTTCAAGGAACACCGGCTGATCTCGATTCCCGATTCGAAAATCAAGATCGAATTGACCTCCTCGGGAACCGGCGGTCAGCGCAGCGCGATCGTGCTGGACAAACGCTCCTACGACCGGATCCTGCGTGTCGTCGACGCCATTTTCGGCTCTCTCGGGCTCGTGAACCGGGAAGAAACCGCTGATTACCTCTGCTTCACCTACGACCCGCGCGTCGCGAAGAACGTCGGAACAGCCTTTTCCGATAAGATCCTGACCGGTCTCACGCGTCGCGGAACGGTGTTCTACGCGATCCGCTGGAACGAGGCGACCGGAACGTTCGAGTTTGATCTCGGAATGACGGTTCGCCGCCTTCTGACGTTCGCCGGGCGCGGCAGGGCGGTTCGCATCCTCGGGTTTCCCGCCTACCTCTGGCAGGTCTGCGACGAGCTGGAATCGCGCGGCAAACGACTGACGCTCGGCGAGCGCTCGTTCGTCATCACGGGCGGAGGCTGGAAAATCCACAAAGACCGCGAAGTGACGAAAGACCTGTTCAAAAAGCGCGTGTCGGAGGTTCTCGGCCTGCCCGAGCGGAACATCCGCGACAGCTTCGGGATGGTCGAGCATGGCATCCCCTACGTCGACTGCGAGCACGGCCGCCTGCATGTGCCGGTGTTCGCCCGGGCGCAGGTTGTCGACCCGGAAACGCTGAAGCCGCTTCCCGACGGGGAGCCCGGGCTTTTGCACCTGATGACGCCGTATCTTTCGAGCTACCCCTCGATCTCGCTCCTGACGACGGACCGGGCCCGCCTTGCCGGCGACTGCCCCTGCGGCCGCTCTGGAAAAACGCTGGAGATCCTCGGCCGCGCGGGCGTGGCGAAGCACAAGGGGTGCGCCATCTCCGCCCTCGACCTTCTGAAAAAAGTGAATCGATGAATATGATATCTACAACAATATTTGGTGCCGAGGTTTCCGATGCTTCGCTGAGCGTCGATGGGATTTCTGGCCTCCTGGCGACGGCCCGGGAACGGGCCGTCGCCGCCGCGTCGGTTCCGGTCCACGAGATCATCGAGGTTCTCGACCGTGTGGCCGGCGTCTGGGCAGATCCGGAGCACCCGCTCA
>JAGOCE010000417.1 GCA_017998915.1 Candidatus Ozemibacteraceae bacterium | reverse complement strand
CGGCATTCACGGAGAATGCTATCTCGATCCCGATACCCGGTTCAAAGCCTCGTTCCCCATCCAGGAGGAAGGAACGGAAATCTGCGAAGCCTACATCTCTCGCGTCGGTTTCTCGAAAGATCTCAATCTGACGCTGGGCAAGTTCCACCAGCAGTTCGGTGTCGTGGGCCGGTGGCATCAACACGCTCTCGACCAGGTGGACTTCCCGCTCGCTCTTCGGCGCCTTTTCGGAGGCCCGCTGGAGCAGATCGGCGTTTCGTTCGACTGGCAGTTGCCGGCAGAGAAGGGAATGGGACGCGAGTTCACCCTGCAGCTCACCCATGCGAACAATGATGCGCTGTTCGCCGAGAACACCCGGGGCGTTCCCTGCCTCCTGGCTCACTACAAGCAGTTCAAGGATCTGGATGCCTCGACCTATCTCGAATGGGGCGTCACCGGCCTGGCGGGCACCAACGACCGCTGGAATGTGGGTGCGGCGCCGGCGATCTCCATCCATGACGAGTCGCGGCCGACCTACGCGCTGGGATTCGATCTGACACGCCTGTGGGAACCCACGGACCGGATGCGGTATCGCAACTTCTGCTGGCGCACCGAGGGATATTATCTTGCCCGCGATATCATTACGGCGGCGGGAGACCGCGATACGGCTCACGCATGGGGAGCATACACCAACCTCCACTGGAAGCTGAACCGGATTCTCGAGTCCGGTATCCGCCTCGACTACTACCGGCCCGACTCGAAACCGTATGCCGCCGCCCTCACGCCGACGGAGCTTTATCCGAATGCCCTGCACATGGTGCCAGGGCATGACCCCTACGAGTTCCAGGTCAGTCCCTACTGGACGTGGAGCCAGAGTCCCTGGGTGCATTTCAGGCTCGAATTCGACTATCGCAAGGGGCACAACATGGAGCAGGATGACCGGCGCATCACGCTGCAGTGCATCTGGGCCGGCGGCCCTCATCTGCACGACCGCTACTGAAGGGGTGTGAAATATGAAAAATAATATATTTATATGTATTGCCATCGTCGCCGCTCTGTGGGCCGGGTGCGCTCCTCTTCCGGCCGCAAACGGTCCTGAAAACGGGGAACGGCCCCTGCGCGTCGTCACGACGATCCCCGATTATGCCGACTTCGCCCGCCGGCTGGGCGGGGAACATGTCGTCGTGTCGCATATCGTCCAGGGCGACCAGGATGCCCATTTCATCCGGCCGAAGCCTTCGTTCGTCCAGATGCTGCGCGAAGCCGATCTGCTCATCGCGACGGGCCTCGATCTCGAAATGTGGCTGCCCACCGCCGTCGACAAGTCCGGTAATCCCCGCATCAGGAGCGAGGCGGTCGGCTACGTGGCGGCCGCGCAGGGGGTGCGGATGAAGGATATTCCGACCGTCCTGTCGCGAAGCGAAGGGGGACTCCATATCTATGGAAACCCTCACATCACAGTGAGCCCCATCAACATGCTTCGGGTCATCGAAAACATCGAGATCGGCCTCGAAAAAAATGCCCCGGCGCATGCGCAGGAGTTCCGGACCCGCCTGGGCCAGCTCAAAGCCGAATTTTATAAATGTCTCTATGGATCTGAACTGGTCGAGATCATCGGCGGAGAAACGCTGGTGAAGCTTCATCAGGAAGGCAAACTGCACGAGTTCCTGATGAAGAACACCTTCGAAGGCAAGCCATTGTCCGACATGCTGGGCGGCTGGACGGGCAGGTTGCTGCCGCTGCGCGGTCTTCCCATCGTGACCTATCACAAGAACTGGGTCTACTTCTGCGACGACTTCGGTCTCGTCCAGGTCGACACCATCGAACCCAAACCCGGCATTCCACCTTCACCAAAGCATACCAGGGAGCTGGAGGAGAGGATGCGCCGCGATGGCGTCAAGATGATGTTGTCGGTCAATTACTTCGACGAGCAAACCGTCAAATCAATCGCCGAGGCAACCGGGGCAACGTATCGCATGGTGCCGTACTATGTCGGCGGCTCGGCCGGCGTGGGCGATTACTTCTGCCTCGTGGACCATTGGGTCGATGCCCTCATGGCGATGGCCGTCGAGGCCGGCGTGCAGGGATTGAAACGATGACCGAAACGACGGACGCGACGAGGGGGGATTCCCGCCCCGTCATTCTCTGCCGGGGGGTCTGCGTCGGCTATGATCAGGACCTGGTCCTGGACGGTGTCGATCTGGAAATTCCGCGGGGGGCCTTCGTTCCGTTCGTCGGCCCCAACGGCGCCGGAAAGACAACACTGCTGCGTGCGATCCTGGGACTTCTGCCACTGCGGGCCGGCACGATCGAAACACCGTTCGACACCGTGCCGGCCGGGTTTGTTCCCCAGCACCAGAGCATCGATCTGCTGTTCCCTGTCGTCATGCGCGATATCGTCATGATGGGGCTGTATCCGCGCCTGGGCTGGTGGGGCCGACCGTCTTCGGCCGACCGGGAACACGTCGACCGTCTGCTGGTGCGGTTCAACCTGTCCGCCCACTCGATGAAGGCCTTCCACGAACTGTCCGGCGGAATGCGCCAGAAGGTGCTCATCGCCCGGGCGCTGGTGACGGGGGCGGACGTGCTCGTGATGGACGAACCGACGGTTTCGCTCGATGCCGATTCCGAGCGTGAGGTCATTCACCTGTTGCACGAGCTTTCGACAAAAGACGGAAAAACCGTTTTGTTCGCCCAGCACGGCTTCGACCTCGTCCGGCACCTGACCGACGAGGTGTGCCGGGTGAACCGCGGCAAGGCACGCATGATGCCCTGGCGCGGATTGCATGTCGATGAACCGGAGGTGCGGACGCATGCATGAGCCCATTGCATCGATGATTTCAACCGTCATGGAGATCTACGGCACGGCCCTGCCGGTCGGCTTGCTGATCGCGGCCACGGGCGCCCTGTTCGGGGTGTTCGTCGTCCTCAAGCGGGTGGTGTTCATCGGCGTGACACTGTCCGAAGCCGCGGCCTGCGGCATCGCTCTCGGTCTGCTCATGGGCTGGCCCGCCTTCGTGGGCGCCCTTCTAACGGCGATGCTGGTGGTCATTCTTCTTGGTCTGCCATTCGAACGATGGTTGAATCTTCCCCGCGACACCTTCCTGGGCGTGCTGTTCGTGGCGTTCTCGGCCGGGAGCGTCGTGCTGGTCGCGAAAAGCGGCTTCGGCCTCGAAAAGGTGAAGAACCTGCTGTTCGGAAGCCTGCTGTTCGCATCGCCCCACGACCTGTGGCTCATCATGGCCGTCCTGCTGCCGTGCGCGGCCTGGCTTCTCGTGAGTCTCAGGCCGACCGTCTACGCGTTCCTCGATCCCGATGCGGCGCAGGTGCTGGGCATCAGGGTGCGTGCGATGGAGTTCGCCTTCTTCGTCGCCCTCGGCGCGGTCGTGGCGGCCGCCTCGAAGATCGCCGGGGTGCTGCTGATCTTCTGCTACCTGGTCGTCGCGCCGGGAACCGCTCTCGTCCTGTATCATCGGCTTGCGGGCGTGCTCGCGCTGGCCGTCGCCGTCGCCTGCCTGGTAACGTTCGGCGGAATCCTGGTTTCTTACAGGTTCGATCTTCCGCCGAACCAGACGATTGGTCTGGCGCACTGCCTTGTCTTTCTTCTGGCGGTTCTCACCCGAACCAGATTGCCGGGAATCGGGTGGCGAAGCGGGATTCCCTTCACCGGCCTTGCGACCGCCGCGTGCCTGTTCTTCCTGCTGACCGTGCCTGTCGAT
>JAGOCE010000416.1 GCA_017998915.1 Candidatus Ozemibacteraceae bacterium | reverse complement strand
CCGCCCGACGGGCCGCCGGTCTGAACGGCCTTGAACTTGCGGTCGTTCATGATGCCGCCGCCGACGCCGAAGATGATGTCGCGGAGGGGAATACCCATCGGAACCTCGACCAAGCCGACCTTCTTGATCTTGCCGGCCAGGGCGAACACCTTGGTGCCCGGGGAACCGGCGGTACCGATCTTCCGGAACCAGGCGGCGCCGTTTCGAATGATGGCGCAGACGTTGGCGTAGGTTTCGACGTTGTTCACGATGGTCGGCTTCTTCCAGAGGCCCTCGACGGCCGGGAACGGCGGCTTGAAGGTCGGCTCGCCGCGCTTGCCTTCGATCGAGTGGATAAGGGCCGTCTCTTCGCCGCAGACGAACGCGCCCGCGCCATACTTGATCATGATGTCGAAGTTGAACGAACTGCCCAGGATCTTCTTGCCGAGCAGGCCGAGGTCCTTCGCCTGCTTGATCGCGATCTCGAGGCGCTTCACCGCGAGGGGATACTCGGCGCGGATGTAGATGATGCCGGTATCGGAGCCGACGGCGTAGCCGGCGATGGCCATCGCTTCGAGAACGGAGTGCGGATCGCCTTCGAGGACGGCGCGGTCCATGAACGCGCCCGGATCGCCTTCGTCGGCATTGCAGAGGATATATTTCTGGTCATTTTTCTGCGCCGCGGCGAACGCCCACTTTTTGCCGGTGGGGAAGCCGCCGCCGCCGCGTCCGCGAAGGCCGGATTCGGTGATGACGTCGACGACCTGTTTGGGCGTCATCTCATGAAGCGCCTTCCCGAGCGCCTGGTAGCCCTTCACCGCAATATACTGATTGATATCTTCCGGGTTGATCTTACCGGTGTTGCGCAGGACGATGCGCGCCTGGAGTTTTTCGGGGGTCGCTGTTTCGTTTTCCTCGGGGTAGAACCAGGTCCGCTTGACGATCTCGCAGCTGGCGGCCTCGATCCCCTTGCCGGCGGTCTCGACGATCGCGGCGGCTTGGTCGAGCTTCACGTGGCCGTAGATGACGGATTTTCCGGTACCGTTGAAGATCACTTCGATCGAGGGCTCACTGTGGCAGAGGCCCATGCAGCCGACTTCGACGACGTCGACGTCGACTTTGCGGCCGGCGATCTCGGCCTTGATCTGGTCGGCGATCGGACGGGTTCCGGCGGCGAGGCCGCAGGTGCCGAGAGAGACGAGAATCGTGGCGCCGCTCTTCCTCGCCTGGGCGCGGAGTTTTTCAGCGTGGGCATTCAATGAGGCATGTGTGTCTATCATGTCTGGCTCCCCTTACTTGCACTCGTTGATGATTTCGGGAACCATCTTCGTCGTCACGTTCCCGTAAACCTTGTCGTTCAGCATCACGACGGGCGCCATCGAACAGGCGCCGACGCACCGGAGGCTGGTGAGCGAGAACTTGCCGTCGGCGCTGGTGTCGCCGAGCTTGAGGCCGAGATACCGCTGGAACTCGTCGACGAGCTTGCCGGCGCCCTTCACGAAGCAGGCGGTTCCCGTGCAGATGTTGATTTTGTATTTGCCGACCGGTTCATCCGTGAAGTAGGAGTAAAAACTGATGACCCCGTTCACTTCGGCCAGGTGGAGGCCCAGCTTGTTGCCCACGTGGAGCTGGACTTCACGCGGCAGGTAGGTGAAAATCTCCTGGGCCTTGTGGAGGCACTGAATGAGATAACCACGGTTTTTCTCGCGGTCTTCGGTCAGGCCAAGACCTTCGATATACCGGTCAAGCGCTTCCGTCTTTTCCGGGTACTGCTTGATCAGGTTGAACTGAGGGTTCGATGAACAGGACATCTCGTTTCTCCTTCGCGCTGCCTTCGTTCTGTGATCTGAGCGACATTCGATCGCTCTGAAAACCCATCATTCCAGGACGTCCTCGAGGTCACAGGCTTGCGAAGCATCGAACAGGCTGAAAAGAGTTTTTCACAAGCCGTATGAACCGAACGTTTCTTCCGGCATGTGAAACATTACACGAAGTGCCTTGACATGGCAACCGAAATTTTTTCTTTCTCCCTCCGAAAAAATCCTCGTTTCTGCAGGAGGCCTCTCCAAACGAAACCTGGAGTGCAAGCGCATGTGAAAGGTTGCGCTTTCGCTTCGCAGGGGCATTCTCGTGGCGAAAACATATTCGCTTCCATTTTGGTATACTGGAATCCGTCATCCCCTGCACTTCCCTCCAAGGAGAATCATATGCGTTTTTCGAGGATCTTGAGACCGGCCCTCGTTGCATTGCTCGCTCTGCTGCCATGTATCGGCCAAGCGGCGCTCGAAGAGGTCGTCAATTACGAGGCGCTCGAGTACTCGCCCGCAAACGTTGCAGTTTTCATTCGCCATCTCGAGAGCGAGCGGTCGAATCTCCTGAAAGAACTCCAGGCCAAATACGCGGAAAAGCCCGACAAAATCGCCCAGAACGCTGACCTTGGAGCCTTCGACAAACTGCTCTCCGACGCCAGGGATCTCGCCGGCTCGAAGGGTGACGTTTCCGCGGCGACGGCGTTCATCCGCCTCCAGCGCGTTCACTACAGCGTCCTCGCGAACCTCGACCTCGGTGAGGTCGAGCCCAAGCTCAAACGCAAGATCCGCTTCACGACGAGCATTGTCGGCGGTCCGCTCATCCTGAACGTTCCGCAGTGCTATGGCCCCGAAGATCGCATCGGAGAGCGGAAAGCGAAGAAAGAGGCTGCGCGCCTGTTCAAGCCCGGCGACAAAGCGCCGATTTCCATCGCTGAACTCTCGCGGATGACCCCGGTCGAGATCTCCCGGCTCGAGCCCGGCACGGATCACCCAGCCATCAACCCCGTTGCCCCCGGCGATCATTACAAGGCGTTTCTCGCCGACATGGTCGCGATGATCCGAAAGCAGAGCCCCAAACTGGCCCGGTTCGATCCTTCGTATGCCCGCCGCGTGCTGTTCTTCGACGATGTCGACAAGGACGCCACCTCCCCGAAAATCGGCACGAAAGACCGGTTCGGCCTGAAATGGAAGCTCAAGTGGGGCGACGAGGTCCATACCGACGTGGCGATGAGCCGCCTCTACGTCGACCTAGGCGGCACGTGCAGTGATCTGAAGTTCTATTCCGGGCCCGGCGAGACGATCCTCATCCTCGATCCTCCGTCGAAAGAAGGCGCCAACGCCATTCGCACGTTCCATGAACTTTCGGCAAGCCTGCTTGCGTCCCGATTCCAGTTTCACGCCGACCGGTATCTCCTCTCCGGCAAGGCGCTGAAAGACAAGCAGGGCCGCGTGCTCGGAACCGGCATCGTCGACCAGGCGATGGCCGAACGCGAGTCCCTCGATCAGAAATATATCGGTGCCTATTTCGTCACCTTCAAGGAATGTCAGTTGTCGCTGTACAATCCGGCGATCAGGCGACTCGGCGGCTCGCCGCTCTCCCGGCTCGGCGCCGTCGAGGACCGCGTCGCGCGCGGCTCGTTGATCTTCAACTGCTGGATCAAGTACAAGGACATGAAGGATGACAACTCCCGCGTCGCCTACCTGTTCAATCCCCGGACCGGTGATTTCGACCGGCATGTCGAGTATCAGAGCGACCTCGGAAACGTTCTCGGCAGCTGGAAATCGGCCGGCGAGCTGAACTCGTTCCAGACCTCTTTCGTCACCTGGCAGGCCACGACGATCAACTTCGAGATGCACCCGCTCTATATCCCCCGTTCCTGGACCGCCTGCACCTGGTCCGACGCCCGTTCGA